>JAYEFS010000092.1:0-4764 GCA_034658695.1 Methanobacteriota archaeon
CCCGGTTACACCGGAACACGCCCAAAAAATACCTGAACGGAACCATATCACACATCCACTACAAAAAAGCCCGGGATGTTTTCTGCAAATGCACAAAGAACACCGGAGATGCCGCCGCCATGCTACCGGTGGAGTATCATGGGGCTGATGGAGGGCTGATTGGCGAAAATATGCCATTGGGGCGGTATGGCTGCTGCGTTCGCAAAAAATCTCGGGGACGGTTGCTGCAAATCAGCATAAAGCGGCGGAGAGCATCGTTTCAGAGAGAAACCAGCATGAAGAGGACACGCGGCATCGTCGCTGCCATCGTTCGCATCTGCAGCGGGTGGCTCATATCAATTTTGTGCCATATATCGAGCTTACCTCCTTCTTTTATCGTTGTTTCAGCCTTTTTCAACTATTTTGACACCATACCGTAGAGTTCTTTCAGGTTAGTCCCGTCCACCAAGTCACATCCGTCAAAACTTTCTGTAAACAATCCGGATTCATGAGCACGGCATCGATTGCGCTTACGCGGGGAACTCGGAGAGTTGACGAAGTGATATGTATAAAAGTTGTTTTTATCCGTAAGATTTATACAGTACAATTACATATTCGGAACTGGTGATATCTCATGAAAGATTTAGCAGTGAAGGTATTGGACGAAGCCGATGAGGAATTCGTCGAAATATTAATCAAACAGGGACTGAAACGGAAAACCGCCAAGGCGCTGGCATATTTGAAGTGTGTCGATAAGGTAAAATCGAAGGATCTTGAAGTTGGTTCGGATCTCAGGCAGCCCGAGGTCAGTTCTGCGATGCAAGAACTTCGCGCAAGTGGATGGATCGATGAATCTGATGAAAAGAAACCTGGAAAAGGGCGACCCTACAAAGTGTATTCTCTTAAGGTGCCCATCAGTAAAATTATAGGCAGTTTGGAAGAAGAAAAGAAGAAAGAGGCGCAAGAGACGATGAAAAACATCGAACGGTTGAAAGCGTTGAGCGCATGATGCACTCAAACCGGTCCGTGTCCGGATACAATCCCTTCTCCATCCAAGAAAAGCACCCAACGGGCGCAACTCAATTGTAGCTCTATCTCGGGTGTTGCAGTGTCGAGTATGTTAGGCGGGCGCGTTCAACGCTTGGATGGGGTGAGCGCATTATTATTGTCGAGCCTGATGGCGGTGTGCTTGTGCATCAGCGGGCTTGGGGGTGAGCCTGTGAACTGGCAGCTGCCTGACACACGGGTCAGATACCAGACGGAAGCCGATAGGATCATGTGTGACCCCTCGGTGATCGAGGATGGACTGCGCATAACAGACCGGGAGAAACAGACACGATCAGGCGCAATCGACCTCTGTGGGATCGACCGAGACCACATACCAGTGATCATCGAGATCAAGCGAAGCCAGCCCACCCCCTCTGCTGTGCTCCAGCTCAAAGCATACGTTCGCGACCACCAGCACAGGCACACAGAAACCGTGCGGGTCCGCGGGATACTCTGCACACCAAACATACCAGCCATGATACGAACACTACTCACAGAGAACGGACTCGAATGGATGGTGTTCAAGTATGAGTTTGAGCAGGCGGATGATGCGCAGAGCATACTCGAAGAATTCACATAAGCAACTGAAAACGCACTAAAAACCGATAGTGGTAGGCACTATCACAACACAAATCGTTGAGGGTTGATTTAGGGCGTCTCTGGCGAGGTCTCGGCGTGGAACATCCAACAATCCAAGATACCCGCCAGACCGACGCGAGTTAACAGGAACTTTCAGAACATGGCGTACTTTCTGCTTGATACCGTCAGAATTAGATTTTTTTTCTTCGGTGATCCGATTTCTTCTGGTCGATGCGCGACCTGCAATATCACAGAGCTATTCCTGGAGATGATTGTCCCGGTCAAGAATCACAAAGCGATTCCCGGAGTCTCAGATCCGAGCAGAGATACCCACCATACCGACGAGATTTGGCATGAACTTTTCTGGAGAGTTCCATCGTAACCGGGTTCGATCTTTCTGTGGATGTTGGATATATCCGGTGCATAAATTGGTGTACCATGCAGATATTTGCATGGCTTGCATACTCTTATCACCAACTCCATCGGTGCGAAAGAGTTTTGTGGACACCCACATGCATCCCACTTTCGAGACTTGCGCGTTGCGGGGTGCTATTACAAAGCAGGTGAGATCTGAAAACAATCTCCTCAGGACATCCCACCTGCTGGAGAGATCCAACCCGTTTTGTCAGATCGTAAAAAAACAACTATTCGATAGTGGCTGACGTGATTAGATTATATATACTATATTCTATATTGTTATTTCATGAAGATCATGGAGATATTCGATTTTTCACGATTTAAAATCGATAGCGGTAAGCATGTTGTTACAGATTAACATGGTGTCAGAAAACGTCAGAACCAGGAAAATGGTTCCGACGAAAAAAGTTCTTGATTGGTGCAAGAGAAATCTTGGGCAGTCGGTTCAAGCTAAGCGAAGAAATGCCTTTGCATCTAGCGATAAAACGGAACAAAAATGGGATCAATTTAGTGGAGGCAGATGAACGTCTTTTCATCAGCCCACCAGAGACCCAAACTTTTGTTCTTTGCGCCATCGCGTCTTTGCGTCTTTGCGTTATTGTTTTCTAATTTAACGCAAAGGCGCAGAGACGCGAAGAGTGTTGTAAATCTCGGTCTTCACGTCTTTCACGTTGTTGTACATCCAACTGACCATCATGGAAATCACTGGATTTCCAGACAGTGCCCTTTTTCGTAAATGAAAATGGTGTGAGGGCTCCGGATGACATATTACAGGTTACAGATCACATGTTACTGCCCGAAGGGCGCATGGATGGTGTGATTGCGATGGTGGTGCATGACGAGTTTCGGGGGATGGGGCTTTCTGGTGTCAGCGGGTTTCTGGGTGTGGGGGCGGTGGTTTGATGTGCGGGGGATGTTTGGTGGGGGGAGGTTGAGGGGAAGGGTTTTTATTAGGGGATTGTGAGGGCAAAGGTATTTGTATCCTCACCGCATCTATGGGAAAGGGAGATAGAAATCATGGCGAATGGAAAAGCAGGAGTATACAAAGACGCAGAAAAATCATGGAGAACTATGTCGATATGCCGCTATTAGTAGGTTATAGGTACCACCGAGGCTTTAAAGAGACTTTCTGGGTGATTGATATATTGAAAAGAGCAATAAAATAAATAAGATTATAGTAGGAGATTAAGGAATGTCATCTATGATATCTATTGAAATACCACGTGAAGTGGTACATGCGTCTCGGATGACCCATCAGGAACTGAGACATGAATTGGCTATCACCCTGTTTCAACAGTGTAGGCTCTCATTCGGTAAGGCACGAGAGATGGCTGGCATGACTGTATGGGCATTCCAACAGTTGTTGGCAAGCAGGAAAATTCCCGTTCATTATGATGTGGAAGATTATGAAGAAGATCTGGCAACATTGAAGGAACTCGATCGGATATGAGCGTTGTAAGTAATGCTTCCCCACTTATCAACCTGGCTCGGATCGGTAAATTGGACTTGCTTCGCCAGTTATATGGTGAACTGTTTATTCCGAAAGCGGTGTGGCAGGAAGTAGTCACCGATGGTGTAGGACAGCCTGGAGCCGTGGAAGTGAAGGTTGCAACCTGGATCAAAGTACAATCAGTCACCAACACACTCCTGGTACGTGCGTTGCGGCAAGAACTGGATGCAGGAGAAGCTGAAGCCATTGTTCTGGCATTAGAGATGGAGTCTGAGGTGCTCCTGATGGATGAGCGGTTAGGGCGGGAAGTCGCCCAGCATTTGGGTTTGCGCTATATAGGGCTGATTGGGGTCCTCATTGAAGCTAAGCATAAAGGGGTGCTGAGTGCGGTCAAGCATCACTTGGATGAGTTACGCAACGTAGCAGGCTTCCGCATCCGTGATGCACTCTATGTACGCGTCCTGCAGGATGAAGGAGAGGAATCATGAGAATACGAAGAAGCAGTCCCGCATTGTGGAAGAAATGACTCGATTTTCGGTGAAACATAAATCACATCCCAAAAGGTGTCACGCAGGTATGACATGTTCCACCCTTTTCAAACATTCTATCCCCTATATGTGTCCCGCGTCTTCTCCTGATGCGCTGGGCAAGCCCTGATAGCTCGTCCTTGGTGAGCGGCGTCGGGGATACGGTTTCTTTGTTCTCGTAGATTCGCGTCGCCACATCCCTGAAGATGTCTGCGATCTCAGAGTCGGTTTTGTGCTCTATCGCGGTCTTGCCGTAGATCTCGTTTTCCATGATCAGAGGGTCGCTCGGGATCCCCCCCGTTAAGGAATATCGTCTTATCAGAGAATCTTGATGCAAGGTTCAGGTCATGCATCGCCATCACCACAACCATCTTCTTCTCCCGGACGATCGACGCAATGAGGTTGAGCACATCGAGCTGGTGTTTCAGGTCAAGATTACTGGTGGGTTCATCGAGCAGGAGAACATCAGGTTCCTGCTAAAGCTCTTGCCATAAAGACCTCCTGCCGCTCCCCCTCCGCTCAATTCGTTGGATTGCCGGAGAGCCATACCTTTGAGCCCCATCAACGAAATGATGTTTGAAACGATCTCTATGTCCTCGGAACTTATGCTCCAGTCCACGTACGGCGTCCTTTCGAGAAGTACCGTGTCGAATACGGTGGCGGGGAATGAATGGTTGATGCTCTGTGGGGCATAGCCGAGAAGCTTTGCGAGATCTCTCGATTTCACCCTCGCAAGATCCGCACCATCCGCCAGAAGGGTCCCTC
>JAYEFS010000093.1:0-4743 GCA_034658695.1 Methanobacteriota archaeon
GCATACGCGAGGGAGCTACCGTTAGCGACCACAGAAAACGTCAGAACCAGGAAATTTAAAACCCCCGCGTGTGCACGCGCTAAGGCATAAAGCGCATACCTAAGTGAGTTATGTGAAGGCGTTGATGACCAATCGAGACATGAGTGTAATCGTCGGAATCGGGGCAAGGCGCGGTGTAACTGCCCAGGAAGTCTGCGCTGCAATCGAATGCGCACTGCATGATTCCGGGCTTAATCTTAATTCTGTGCGGATGTTTGCGTCATCGCGTCTCAAAGAGGACGAGATTGGGATTATCGATGCGATACGTTCGCTGGGACGTGAGATTGCGTTTCTGGACGATGAAACGATCAACGCATGTACGCCGCGTTCACCGTCCGAGGCAAGCAGATTCGGTCTCGTTGGCGTGGCAGAGCCGTCTGCGCTCGCTCTCTCTAATGAGAAGGAATTGATACTGGAAAAGCGGATCTATGGGCGGGTCACAATCGCAATTGCACAGTGACACGGCGATCCCGAATCGCCTGACTGGTGAATCGCGCCTTTTTTATATCCGTGAGCCGCATCATTAAATATGGACATGCTGACACTCTGCGAAGATATCTCTTCTGCAATCACTGATGCGATCGCGCCCGTGATCGGCACACCGGAGTCCGGGGTGGAACTGTATATCGGCGCAGATGGCACTCCCACGAAGAAGATCGATGAGGTGGCAGAGAATGCCGCACTCGATGTTTTGATTGAGGATGGGCGGAAGATCTTGCTCATAAGCGAGGAATGCGGCGAAAAACTAATTCACGGGGCGCGGAAGGATGTCGATGACAAAGATATTGAGTTTACACTCGTTCTGGATCCGCTTGATGGAACATTCAACGCGGTTGCCGGCATCCCGTTCTATTCAGTCTCCATTGCAGTCGGAGATTGTGATCTTTCAGATATCACAAGCGGGTTCGTGCAGAATCTGCATTCAGGCGAGGTGTACCATGCCGAGGCTGGGAAGGGCGCATACCGCAATAACAAGAGAATCAGCGTATCAACAAACGATGACTTGCAGAGACTGAGTGTGACTGCTTATGCATATCGAACAGACTCAACAAAAATAGCTGATCTCGGGAAAACCGTGCGAAGGATCCGGGTTCTGGGCAGTTCGTCGCTGGAACTCTGTTACGTTGCGGCAGGCGTTCTGGATGCCTTTGTTGACTTCCGCAGGTCTCTGAGAGTGATTGATATCGCCGCAGGAAAGCTCATAATAGAGGAATCTGGCGGGATTGTCACCGACGCCGCTGGCATGCCACTTCATGGCGAACTCTCAATCACATCACGGGTGAACATGCTCGCATCCAACGGGCTCGTTCACAAGCGGCTACTGGACCTGACATTCGGGGAGTGACCTTCTGATTTGGTGATGGGGCGATGTGAGCGTGAGCTCAAAATTTGGGATGTGCTCAATAATATATGATAAGACCCACACGATTCCACAGATTTCCACAAGATTTCCGTGTTAATCTTGCGTCAATCTCGTGGTTTTATATGCGGATATACACACAATGTTGAGTAAGTACTTTTTCCAGGAGCTTACTCAAAAAAGGGGGTGCTTATCCAAATAGTTTTAGTAGAGAAATCAAGAAGGTGACCATATAAACACAATACCAAAGATCACTCCAATCCGGAAGACAACACCTGAAAAACTGGAGCGAGGAAGCCTCGAAACGTATCTACACATCAGATTGAAACACTGCGAGTCCGAACTATGCAATCTCGCAAGAAAATACGGTGTTTCGTCAATCGAAGATTTTGAAGCGGAGTACAAAAAAGGAAATATAGCGGAAGAAGGAACATGGGAAGACTTCTTCATGCTGGATCACCTTGAAGCGGAAAGAGAATCAATAGGAAGAGACATAGAGGAGATTCAGTGAATAAGATGTCTGCAACAGCCCAATCAGAGAGTTTCTTAAGCTTTGTACGGCACTTTATGAGACTTTTTGTCAGATTCCGGAATGGATTCAGAAAACCGCAGAGAACTCAGAGGACACAGAGAAAAAAAGCAACTCTCTGTGCCCTCAGCGTCCTCGTGTTCAATCTTCTTTGTCATAACACGAGTCCACCCTGCAGAAATTAAAAAGCCGCCAGTTCATCGGTGAATAAAAATCAGTCCCGATCACTCAAACAGAAGGTATCGAAAATCGCCACCAATCACCCCTGCACCAGATGCGGCAACCCCGCAGTCATATTCCAGCCATATTCGGGCATGCACCTCTGCGAGCAGCACCTCGTCGATGACGTCACGCGAAAAGCCAAGAGGGACATCCGAAAGTATAACCTCCAGCCGGGCACGATCGCGGTCGCATTGAGCGGCGGCAAGGACAGCTCCGCGCTCCTGCACCTGTTGCACAAGATCTTCGCAATGAACCGAAAGATCGGAATCATCGCAATCACAATCGACGAGGGCATCAGCGGTTACCGCGCGAAGACGATAGAAAACGCAAGCAACCTCGCAAGCAACCTCGGAATTCCGCACACCATCATAACATTTGAGGACGCATTCGGAAGAACGCTCGACGATCTCATGAAAGAGAGCGATCGCCCGCCCTGCTCGGTCTGCGGCGCGCTGCGCAAGAACCTGCTCAACAGAACCGCAAAAGAACTCGGCGCAACGTATCTTGCGATCGGGCATAACCTGGATGACGAGGCGCAGACGATCCTTGCCAACCACTTGCGCGGCGATATCCGGCGGCTGGTCAGGTTGTCGCATGAGCGGGTGCAGCCGGGACTGGTTCCGCGCATAAAGCCTCTGCGGCATGTTCCCGAGAGTGAGGTTGTGGCGTACGCAAGAGCGGTCGGGCTGCAGGTCTGCCCGAAGGCGTGCCCGTACATGGATGCGGCATACCGACTTGGAATACGGATGTTCCTGCGCGAGTTTGAGGATCGCCATCCTGGCACCAGGCACGGGATTGTGCGCGGATTTGACAGGATCGTCGGTTTACTTGGCGATGCATATCCGCCAGCCTCGCTTGTGCCGTGCCGGGTCTGCGGCGAGCCATGTACGGACGGGCTCTGTCAGGCGTGCAAGATGCTGGGTAAGTGGTGAGGCTTAACTGACATCGCCGTTTGAGCATCTGAAAAAGTTTTTGTTGCCGTGAGCCAATCGTTGATACGGTGAAACCATGAAGATAGGGATCATAATCTATTCGGATGATTCGGAGACTGTCTGGAACGCTTTTCGGTTCGGAAATTTCGCACTGGCAGAGGGTGACACAGTAAATGTATTTCTACTTGGCAGAGGTGTGGAGTGCGAGTCTCTTGACACGAGTAAGTTTGTGGTGACGGAACAGATGAAGATGCTCGTGGATGCGGGTGGCGAGATGTTTGCCTGCGGTGGCTGCCTCAAAATCCGCAGGTCGGAGGGTTCGGAGATGTGTCCTCTGTCAACGATGAGAGACCTGTATGAAATCGTTACAGAGTGCGATAAAACCGTTACATTTTGAGGCATCGTAAAGACGCACCCCACGACAGGTACCCGCAGCGTCTCTTGCATCGTGCCGGTTGCTTGGCAGGACTAACATCGATAACATTTAAATAAGATAAGTCTGATTAATTGGTCATAAAGGTGATAACCTTTGATCGATACGAATAAAGGAGGCTAAATATGGAATATTACAGCAATCTCTCTTTTGGAATTATGATAGTTGTAGGGTTTGCAACGGTCATAATGTTTCTCGGAGGGCTACTCTTTCAGATGAAGAAATGGGGCTACGGATCCGAAGGATACGGAAAACCAGGTCAAGGAGGCAGCATCGGTGGTTTCCTGAAACTGCTCCTCTCTCAGATCTTCGACAGTAAACATGAGCAGGGTGTGATCACGACTCTCGTGATGGATATCCTGATCCAGCGGCGCATCCTGAAGCGAAGCGTCCTCAGATGGGTCATGCATATAACGATCTTCTGGGGCTGGATCATGCTCTTCGTCTTCTCGATGCTGATGTTTGTGGTAGAACTTCTCCACAAGTATGGTGGCATGTTTGGTGAAACCATCACCCATGGACGCCCACTCGTCGAGAGCTTTCCGGCGATCGTGTTGTTGAACGAGGTCTTCGGTTACGTGCTTCTCGTTGGCGTGCTGATCGCAATCGCAAGACGGCTCTTCATCAAAGAGGTTCGAGAGGGCACCACGTTCTATGATGTGTTTTTGACAGGTGGACTCTTCGTAATCGTGATCACCGGATTCATCTCGGAATGGATCAGAAGCCCTGGAGGATTCATGGGAATCAGTGAGGCAGCAGCGCCCCCGGCAGCGCTCTTCCACGTGGTGATCTCGCTTCTCTTCTGCGTTGCGATGATACCGTTCACGAAGTACATCCACATCATCGCGACACCGCTCTCGATTCTCACGCACGGTGGTGGTGAATAATGGCACGAAGAGAACCATCGCTTACAACCGAGCGATTCACGACATCCCAGCTACTCGAGATCGACGCGTGTACACGGTGCGGCGAGTGTCTGAACTGGTGTCCTGTGCTCGAGGAAATCCAGGAGGAGACCTTCACGCCGGAAGGCAGAGAGGGCATGACCGACAAGCAGAAGATGGACTTTTCGCCGAAGAACAAACTCACCGGCATGCGCGAGATGCTAAACAAGGGTTATGGTCTGCGCGCAAAGCTCTTCGGTCCGAAGCAGATACCGGAGGATGAGGTCCTGAAGCTGAAAGACGAGATCTATCACTGCACGACGTGCGGTATCTGTTCCACGGTC
>JAYEFS010000094.1:0-4740 GCA_034658695.1 Methanobacteriota archaeon
CCCTATTCGATATAGGGATATGGTCCCAAGTTTGGATTTCCGCGGAGCGCGATACGATTCGGACCTTATTTTTTCAATCGAGGATCATGTTCTGCCGATTTATGATGAATGGCAGAGTGAAGACGTGAAATTGCTTCCGTTACTGGATGACAGATACTCTCAAAAGAAGTTTTTAACCATCGAAGATGTCAATCAGATGATGGCAGCTATAAACCCAAGAAACCGGGTCGGAGGCGAAATGATGCTGAATATATTCATCATGAGAAAAAGTAAAAATGGAAATTCGTATTATGATTTAGATTCTTATATTACAGATGATACATTCATCTCGAGGGAGTTGAAAGAACGGTTCGGAAGCACAGGGGTTGAAACTGTGGGAAATCTTCTCCTCTTCCTTCCGTTGCATCTTACAGACGAGACCATCGACGAGATTGCAAAGGAGAATGGTATCATTCGATGGAAGAATGTACTTGTAGACCAGGAGCGGCTCTACCACTACATCGAGACCATGGTAACACAGAAGGATGAAACGCTTTCAAACATCAAAAGCGAGATCGATGCTGCCGCGGATGGTATCGATGAGGACTTTGAGGATTCCGTAACAAGAATGTACGAATGTGTTTATGAGGATATGAATAAAGGGAGTTAACATGAGATTGACTTTGTTTGGACTCTCTGCCGGGTTGATAGGAATATATGCAGTCGGATATGTTTGCGACTTACCGCTTGATATTCTGACGAGTGTTGTCGCAAAGTATTGCATATTGTTCTTTCTCATCTGTTACATCTTAACGAAGGTGTTCTGATGAGCGAAGAGATAACACTGGTTGGGATCGGGCAGGCAGGTGGAAATCTGCTCCTCGACTTTCTCAGATACCGCGAATATACCCGTGATGTGGAGTTTAATGCGGTCTATTTCAATTCAAACGAGCATGATCACAAAATTTTTATGGGAAATTACAGTAAACTGAGGCGAAAACGCAGGAAATTCCAGTTAATCCATGATGTGCTCTATGCAAGTGCGGTGCGGCGTGGAATAGGCGGGAATTTCATACTTTCGGAACTGCTGTTGACAGATTTTCTGGAGAACAGGATGGCAGATGAATTGAAGGCGATTTTCACACGGTCAAAGGCTGTAATCATCTTCCATTCACTGGCTGGTGGGACCGGCGGCGGCGGGGCATCGGTGCTTGCCAGGTGGATCAGAGAACACACCGGTGGATTGGTGCTTCCCTTTTCTGTCCTGCACGGCTCCAGGATAAAAGGAGAGCGGAGATACAAGTTCAACACGCTCGTAAATCTTGTTTCGACATACATGAACTCGGATATTATCTTCCTGTTTGACAATGGAGTCATCTCAACAACCCTTGAGCGGAACAGGATAAAAACAGCCGGATTCGATCCGAGAAATATGCCCATCGTGCGGGTGGCAGACACGCTACTTGCGCCATCTTTCTTGGAGTCGTACCCGGTATTTGATTTCGCAGACCTGCAAAATCTGTTGTATGTCGAGAAGGGTTTCGAGATAAAGACGGTCTTCCCTGAGATTTTCCCACTTTCAAATGAGCCGACAACTGCAGGGATCGGTAGAGTCGTCGAAGACGCGGTATCTATGGGCGGGCTATGTACCAGCGCCACCCCAAAGAAGATAGGGCTGGTGGTCGTATCAAACAACAGTTGCGAGGTGCAGCTGAGTCAGGCAAACACATACATCAATATCGTGAATCGCTTGAAGAACGGTTATGATGTCGATGTAAATTTGTATCTATCCAAATTTGATAGGGCGTTTAAGTCTGCGCTGCTGTTGAATGTCGGTTTTCCTCCGATCAAGGAGTATTTAAGTGAGTTTAATGGTCCTGCGGACTTTGCAGATGAGATATCGCTATACATAACAAGAGTTCGTGATACCATAGACCGCGCCAAGTCCGGCATCGGCACGGGTATCTACGCGGATATCAAAGAGAAATACTGTGATTTTGATGTGGATGAGCTCAGTAATTACATCTGGGAAAAATTGAATACACTTGAGGAGGGGGATTCACCTGATGAATGACCTGATACTCGAGATCGATGGGATGCTATGGTTGGCAGTTATTGCTTTTGCGATACTGGCAGTTGTCTTATTCTTGCTGGTGGAAGAGAACGATGTGAAGACCGAGCAAGTCATAATGCTGGATGGAGCAGTGCCTGCAACACCAGATGCGCGCCCGAAAGAACATAAACCAATAAAAACGCCCGGGAAAACGATAGGTGTACCTGTGGATACTGCCATATCCAAGTACCAGTCTGTCAAATTACAATCATGCACGCGCGAGATTGAAGTACTGGAGCGACTACAACTGATAAAAGGTTCGCAGGTTGAACGAGAGCAAATCCAGGAACAAACAATCCGGGAACAACCCGAGATTGAACAAGATCCTGGTGATACAAAAAGAGGACTCTGGGATTGAGAAAAGGAGGTTGCGACGATGCATGATAACGTATATGAACTTGAAGAAAGACTGAAAAAACTCAGATATGATCTGGTTGAGGGCATTATGCCAGACGACGCTTCAAAAAGGAAGGCAAGGGTCATATTGGACATTGCAACGCTGAAGTCTTCGACGTATCCCGTAATATTCTTCTGGGGCTGTGTATCGAGTGAATTGCTCATACGCTGCAGAACCGAGGGTGATGTTGCAACAGTCGAAAAGATCATCGGTATCATCCGTTCTCTTGAACATGATCAGATCTGCCTGTCGAATCTGGCAGGGATACGGACGTACAGACCCTTTGAACTTAAACCTCATGGGGATACGGATATGGGGAAGGTACATCGGGAAGGGAAGAGATATGAAAATATGAAGATACCCGCTGAAATATCAGATGGTTTATACAAATTGTATGAGGCTGGAGGTAGCAAAGAGATTATAGGATATGCTGCTGGCTACTGGAGGGCAATGCTTCGTATATTCAAGGATGAGTTCGAGAGGCACTCTTATGGAGATACTCGCTGATGAGGATCTGTGCATCTCAGATGCAGACGTGTGGGATAGGATACCGCTAAACGGAAGTAACTGGAGGCTCGTTAAAAAAAAATTGGTTAAAAGGGATTTTGATAACAAGAAAATCGTAAGAAATTTTTTCAACTCCGCTGACAAGATAGTTCTCTTCTCAACGCCATCCAATCCGAGATATGGGTTGTACCTGTACATAGCAGACGTCATGAAGGATAAAGACGTCATCTTCTTTCATTTTGTGGATGAAACCAGCGATTTACCGGCAAAATCGTTTTTGAAAGGGGTGAATATATTAATAGACCACGACAGTCGTGATGAGCTGATTGAAACCGTGTTCTCGAAAGATGCTTATGAATATCTTGAGGAGATACTGAATAAAATCATGCACGAGAGAATACATTTCTGGCTCGGCGGCGTTGGTGTTGCAATCTCGCAACAGGAACTGGGAAAAGCGATACATAACGCCAACAAACAACTTAACTTCCCGCGCTGTGTACTAATTTTTCTTTTCGGGCATCCACCAGAGGAACTGGTCATGCCATTATGCGAGCGTGGTATTGCAACGGTGCAGCGGATACCTGTTGACACGGGTAAAATCCTGGCACTTCAAGGGGCATGATCTTGTGATCTCGATTTACTTTCGACTCATCTTCTTTCTTGCCCTCTTCGCGGCATCATCCAGCCAGGTTGCGAGTGCGGACGATTTGATAACCGGGTTTCAGATCAGAGCATCGAATCCGCCTGAGGATATGTATACTGATATGGACATTATCACGTTTGAGTGGGGAACGAGTCAGGTTTCAGATGCGGTTTTGACGATTAACGGAAATTCTTACACGTTCAACGATCAAACATCCTTTAAACTGGTTGTCGGACCTTTTTCAACAGGTACTACCATTGTTTATTCGCTTGAGGTGACAAGCGGCAATCTCACGGATTATCAGACCGGAAGTATCGACATAGAGAGCGGGGCACCGCAGATATCTGTGAATGTCGTCGACACATTCGAAAGCGCTGTGACCCTTGTGTGGCAGGATACCGTTAAAAGAACACTCTCTGTGGAGGTCGAGAATGTGGGTAAACAGGGCGGAACCGCATCGTATTCATACACGGGGGACACAACGCTGAGATTTTGGCTTGATAAAACCAGTGGACCTGTATCTGTAAACGGTGTCTCAAAAGAGACGGTAACATTTACAGTATCTGTTCCGCACACAGCGACTGAGAAGACATATTCAGGCAACATACAGTTTCAGTACGACAGTACAATCAAGAATATCCCGATCACGGTTACGGTCTCCCAGCCACCTGCAATTCCAGAGGTACGTGATCTGAATCTGGGCGATGTGAAGGTTGGCAGCACGTATACGAAATCACTCACCATAACCGAGGCGGGGCATTACAAAAAACTCACGATAACAAGTGTCATTGCAAAAGGTCGCTTGACACGGGTCAATTTTCCGCGTGAGATCGCTGCCGGAGGGAGCGGTACGATAAATCTGAAATTGGTGCTGCCAGATGAAGTCATGACTCCGAAGGCATATTCTGACAATGTTGTGATAACCACGAATGTCGGAACGAAGACTGCGGGAGTGAAATATAATATACCGTTTCCGGAACTATCCATATATTCAGAGAAGAACTCTTACGATGTGGCTATAGAGCCCGGGTCATCAAGTGAAGTGTCCATTCCACTGAAGATCAGAGAGACTGGCGGATGCAATCATCTGAAAAATACAAA
>JAYEFS010000095.1:0-4734 GCA_034658695.1 Methanobacteriota archaeon
TGAGAACAACGATGCATATCAAAGATATTGTTCTTTTCATCTTATACCTCCTATATTTGTTTATATGTTATTAATCTCGAAATTATTCGAGATATCCGCAGCATTGATATTACTGCACGTATGCAGATAGCATAACATTATATAAGTCTTGCCCCGACCATTCCACAGCTCAATCGATCGGCGTGGTACTGCCCGGTGTGATCGCAACAACAGCGATTTTGTGCATCCCGGTCTCGTTCTCATCCGACGTGTTCAATGCAACGAAATGATCGGTCTCGTTACCGTTACCAGCGTCGGATGCCATCCCTGATCCGTTTGAGAGACAAAGATATACGTTCAACATGATCGATATCACTGCGATCAGTATCAAGACGGTTGATATTATCCTCCACCGATCCGATTTTTGCGTTTTCTGCAGTTTCCACGCTTTTCGTTCAGTATCTGGCATATATATCATACATCCCCTCATCCAGCCGGAGCGCGAACGTGCCGTCGTAGCTGGTCACTGTCCGGTACACCTCTGTCTCGTTATCGTCGTCAAAGTCAGAATCATCATTCTCATCAAAGTAGCAGATCTCGGTCTCGTAAGTCTGCGTCTCGTTGGTGTACGGGTCATCGAAGATCGTGAGTGTTCTTTTTGCCTTGCCGGTCGCTGTGACATTCATCCATAGATCATAATCGGGATCGCAACTTGTCGGCACCGCATAGACCGCAATACCTTCTGCTTCTCGGTATCCCGCGACCCGGTCGAACCGATCGTTGATTGCAAACCTGATCGTCCCGAAGACTGCGCCGTACGTGTCATCAGAGATGTAGTGGATGCCCATGTCAGTGATCTCGCCCACTGCGATCGGGACCGAATCGAGCTTCGGGACCTTCTGTGCGCGCTCAAGGATGAGGAGTGCGGTACTCGGAACCATGCCCTGCTCATTAATCTCCCTGATCTGCGCATAATTGCCACTGGTATTCAGATAGTCAGTCACATGACGTTCGTCGATTGTGACACTCTGGGAGGCGTCTTCGTAGACATCATCCCATGTCTCGGTGTTGAATCTGAGTTCATCGCCGCCCACAGTCCCGTCCGTGACAAACGTTATGAGCGTACCCTGTCTGACCTCTGCAAGATCGATCACGCCAGAAAATGACATCTTCGTTGTCGCATCCTCGGGAGTTATATCATCGTCGTCGAACGAATAGATGATGTCGCAGCCCTCATTTATCCAGTACTCGATCTCAGGTTCCTTCAGATCCTCGTAGACCACCAGAAGGTTTGCCCCATAGATCGCAAACTTTGCATAACCCTCGCCGGTGTTCCGTATAATGGTTGTGTAATTGACCATGCTGCCGTTTCCGTCTTCGATATAGTCTGTCACGTTGTAACAATACGTGCCGCTCGGATAGTTATATGGATCGTAGCCCTTTCTATCGGTGTACCTTTTGTCTGCCGAGATATCCACGTTCGTGCCGAAGGTGACGTTCATCTGGGCATCCTTGCCCTCAGACCCGTCTGTTCCCCATGTCCAGTACACATACAGCCGCGCATTTCTGACGGTCGCATTGGAGGGCAGCGTCAGATTGTATCCGACCACGTACCCACACTCATCATCGCTGCTCAATTTCTTTAACTTGGCCGGGTCAGCGTAGCTGCCGTTTCCGAGAGTATACACGACACTGCCGTTGATTGTGTCATGCTCAAACGTCTCAATCGAGTCATCGCCATAGTATCCCATCGACTCGCCCACTGTAACAACGGAGACTGCCTCGTTGTTTGTCTCGTCCGCCTCGTCAATTACATTGTTGACATCCACCATCGCAGAGAGCGTGTACTCGATCGTCTCATCCGGATTCCAGGTGAATTGCACAGTCTCACTCTCGCCCGCGCCGAGATCCGGAATGCGGATCGATCCGAGGAGGATGCTTCCCACAGACAACTCGATATTGAACGCGTCCTTGACATCATAATCAGTCGGATTTTGCACAACGACCTCGATTGTGTTATCATCCTCCGCAAAGACCCGGTCAGGCACGTTGATCTCGGAAATTACCAGATCCGGCTTCTTCTCTGACGGAGGTGGTGTTGGTGTTGGTGTTGTTCCGTCGCCGCTCGCAAGCGTGAGTACCGCAACGAATGGGTGAACCGCAGTTTCATCGCCTCTTTTAAATAACAGGGTATTTCCTGCCGGATCAAAGCGATCCGAGACATCAAAAGTCTTGATATCAAAATTGTAAGCGGAATCCCCCATGCTGTCAGCCACATCATCGCCCCCAATCTGACCTTCATTTATGTAGAGATAATCCTTTTCGCCCGGACTTCCGCACAGATACGCGACCGTGAGGCTAGCATCCGAATTTGCGGACGCTGCAGCAGCGAAGGAGGTGGTGCATTCGTCGTGTGGCGTCTTGTGGTTCAAATTCTCGTGCCCGTCGTTTAACCAGTATTCAATCTCCGGTGCATTATCATCCTCACTCTCGTAGACCGCGGCAAGCGTGATACCATAAACCCTACCATCGATGTCGCCGGCAGTCACGACCGATGCGGTGTTGGATCCCTTCGTGAGACTGGAGGTGACCTCATAGGTCACAAGGTACACCCCGTATCCGGTGCATACCACATTTGGGTTGCTGTCCGCTTTACCTGCAAGGTTGAGCGTTCCGAGCGTCCCTCCATTGATCGTGGTCTCGACCGTTCCCGCATAGTCTGGCGTTCCGCCCCATATTCCCACGTACAGCCGGGCATAGACAACGTCCCCAGGCAGATCGAAGCTCTCGGTGTATGGCGCGCTCTTGGCGTCCGCGGTACCATGCCCGCCAGCTACATACACCCCACCGGCAACGGTGTCATGCTTAACCGAAATGATCGGCGTGCCATCAAATTTATAATCCGCCCCCGCCTGCTGGGAAAGGGTCAGCAGCAATATGAACAATAGTACATATTTAAATTTCTTCATGATTCATACCAATCAAAATAATTCCTTGTACATTATTATCCGTTTTTCGCTCCACCCATGTATCATTATACCCTCCCACTATTTATCAGGTATCTTGCATCCCGGTTCATGGCAGTCTCCTCGCTACAATGATCGATGCGAGAATCGCGAGACTTGCAAAGAGTGATCCGAACCCCGGCGTCGATTCCTGTGTCGATTCTGGTTGTGATTCCGTTGACCCGGAAGATGGTATCTGAACATTCCCCGCATGTTCCACGATCAGCACTGCGCCGACAGGCTGCAGATATCCGTCTATCTTCCGATTGTATGTCATGTTGTTCTGTAACTGGACATACTCGGTAACATCCCGCGAGTCAAGATCAAAGCACAGGTCCCTCCACACGTACGCCCCGTCCTCGATGCACCCCCCATCCGCAGCATCCTCCGCGATCAGATGGCTGTTGAATGAGAGCGTGTCGTTCACACCCTCGTTTCCGGAGAGATACATCGTCCAGAGTGTGGCAGACTTGAGATCATCGGAACTCCCGAACATCCTTTCGAAAGAGACGGTCTCTTTGTTGTGCTCTGTCCGGTAATTCAAGTTTATGTTCCCCTCGCAGATCCAGTATTCCTTACTGGTTTCGGCGGAATCGCTGTAGACCGCAACGAGCGTGGTTCCCTTGACCCTGCCATCGATCTCGCCGCCTGTTACGATTGTCACAGTGTTGTCATTGCCGCCGGTGGCATATTCCGCCACATCGTAATGTATCCAGTATTCGCCATTTCCTGCGCAGTAGACATTCGGATTGGTGTCGTGTAACCCTGCAAGAGATATCGTTCCAAGGTCGTGCTCATTGAATACCACCGAAACCCAGCCGGTCGCTTCCTTTGTACCGCCTTTCACACCCACATAGAGATATGCGAATAGAAGATCGGAAGGGACATTGCTAAAGACCTCCGTGTATGGTGAGGTTCCCACCCCGTGCCCGCCATCGACATAGACGCCTCCTACGGTGGTATCGTGCCTGATCGTATCGAGGTTGAATCCGTCAGAGGCGTATTGTGCGGATGCAGTGGGCAGGGAGGCTAGTATAAGCATTGCTGCCAGTACGTACCCGATTTCGTTGACACGATGGTGTGCAATCTCTCGAACGATATTCCAGTTCATGGTCGTCTTCTCGATGCAATAATCGATACGGTGATTATGAGAATCGTGAGGAGTGATCCGAACCCCGGTGTCGATTCTGATTCTGGTGATGATTCTGATGCCGGTTCTGGTGATGGCTCGGATGGTGATTCTGATGCCGGTTGATGCGATCCGCAAGAGACCACAAGAAACGCGTTGCTCGGAGCCATAAAGTCTCCATCATCCGTAATCTGCACCGTGTTATCGCGGGCTACCAGATGCGCGCTCACATCGCGCTCATCGATTGCGAGATCGGGATACGGATCGCCTGCGTACACGCCGCGATACGTCCCCTCATTGAATGTCAGGGTGTTTTCACCCTTATCCCCGGAAGCAACGACGGTTGTGAGGATCGCTCGCGTCACATCCGCCACATCGCCCTGATGGACGTCTCCTTCGAAGACAAATTCCGTGGTTGCCTCTTCCGCTGTTATGCCGACCTCCTCATTGGCATAGATGACATCGCATCCTTCTTTGACCCAGTACTCGATATCATCTCCGTTTGGATCGTTATAAAGAACCAGAAGCCCGATTCCATTCACGCTGAACTTTTTAAAGTCGGTGGCTGCATTTTCAACGACTGCCATGTACGCTCCGCCGGATTTAATCTGGTCGGTAACA
>JAYEFS010000096.1:0-4717 GCA_034658695.1 Methanobacteriota archaeon
TCTTAAGAGCGTTCTTTATCAGATCGTACGTCACATCCCCCAGGTTATCGTAGATCTCATCCATAAACTGATACACCTCTTCAAAATACCTCATATCGGCGGAATATTTTAGAATGGGGTGCTCCAGCCGAACCTGGACCAGTTTACGCTTGTTTTCCGGAAACAGTGCCCTGAGGATGATTATGTTCATCAGTGCCTCCGCTACTCGTTCATCTCCGGTGTATTTCTCCAGCACCTTGCTCATGTTGACGGAATTTACTATCTTTCCAAGGATGGTCTCCCCGCTGTAGCTGATTTCTCGCTCGTCGATGAGCGGCTTGATCTGAAGATCAGCCAGTATCTTTAAAGCTTCTACAAGCGGTCCCAGGTATATATAGCTAGAATGTACCTTCGAACCCACCCTTGTATTCTTCTTTAGAGCAGCGTAGGTATTGGTCTTTCTCCGTATTATGTGGATATTCCAACTTATGTTAAATAGTTGGTATGCAAATATAAATACTTTTTGGTTTGAATGCTGCGTATTTATCTATAAAACTTGTATACCTACAATTTTGTGAGATGGCGAAATTAGTCATAGGAAAATCGGCAACAGTAGCGATAGTGTTCGCGACTGGAAATCAGTAGGTTAGTGGAAAATGAGATGGAATTTCGTGAAAGTGTGGCTACTGCTATCGATTTTCAGGGAGATTCGAGTTCTCAAAGTTGGGATCTAAATATCCCCATAACCCCCACCCCCAGGTGTCTCTATCACGAGGACGTCTCCTGCTGCAACCTCGATTACGTCCCGCCCACCGAGTTCCACGATCGCCCCATCACGGCGCAAAACCATGTTGCGCCCACACTTTCCATTGTCTCCGCCGCAGAGCCCAAAAGGCGCAAACACCCTGTGGCTCGAGAGTATCGCGGCTGTTGCAGGCTCAAGAAAGCGAATTCTCCTGACGGCACCGCATCCGCCATGGTGTCTTCCAGCTCCCCCGCTCCCGCGGCGAATCGAGAAGCGTTCCAGCATGACCGGGAAGCGCAGCTCCAGAACCTCCGGGTCGGTTATACGGGAGTTGGTCATGTGGGTATGCACGGCATCGGCACCGTCAAACGAGTCCCCGGCACCAGCGCCTCCGCAGATCGTCTCGTAATACTGCCAGTCATCGTTTCCCAGTGTCAGGTTGTTCATCGTGCCCTGCGATCCGGCGACTACACCAAGAGCGCCGAAGAGGGCGTCCACGATGTACTGTGAGGTCTCCACATTCCCTGCCGCAACAGCTGCGGGATATCTCGGGTTCAGCATGGAACCGTACGGGATTGTGATCTCAAGCGGTCTCAGGCACCCCGCGTTCAGTGGAATCGCGTCTCTTACGAGCGTTCTCATGACGTACAGGACAGCAGCAACAGATACCGCTGTAGGCGCGTTGAAATTGGTCGGTAACTCCATTGTCGTCCCTGTAAAATCGATACAGGCGGATCTCTTCCCATGGTCGATTGTTACCTGTACCTGAATGACACTGCCGCAATCGAGCGCGTAGCTGAAACTCCCATCTGTTAAGAGGGTAAGAGCGCGTCGTACCGCTTCTTCGGAATAATCCTTAATGTGATCCATGTATGCCAGGACAGTCTTGAGTGAGTATCTCGCAACCAGCTTCTCAAGCTCACGTACGCCTCTCTCGTTTGCAGCGATCTGGGCACGCAGGTCTGCGATATTCTGATCAGGGTTGCGGGCGGAAAACGCGCCTGATAGCAGCCAGCGTCTCAATTTTTCCTCGAAGAAGCGTCCGCCCCTAACAAGCGTCATACCGCTGCAGAGAACTCCCTCGTCCTCAATTGTCCTGCTATTCGGAGGCATGGATCCCGGAGTCATGCCGCCTATGTCGGCATGGTGACCCCGTGACGCGAGATAGAAGATGACCTCTCCTTCGCTAAAGACCGGTGTTACGACGGTGATGTCCGGGAGGTGCGTTCCACCGTGATACGGGGAGTTTAGCATGTAAACCTCTCCGGGATGCACGTCTCTGGTGCGTATGAGCGACTGCACAGCGTCGCCCATGGACCCCAGGTGTACTGGTATGTGTGGCGCATTGGCTACCAGATAGCCCTGATCATCAAAGACTGCGCAGGAGAAGTCCAGACGCTCCTTGATATTCACTGAGTAGGCGGTATTTCGGAGCGTGTATCCCATCTGCTCTGCTATGGACATGAACCGGTTGTTGAAGATCTCAAGCATCACCGGGTCTACCGCGGTCCCGATCTCTCTGTGGGCGGGGTGTGGCGACTCGCGCGTCAGGATGAGGTGGTTGCGTAGGGTGAGCTCAGCCTGCCATCCGGGTTCGATCACAATCGTTGTTGTGGCGTCGAGAACAATGCTCGGTCCTGGAATTCGGATCCCGGGCACCAGATCCTCACGTCTGAAGACCTGTGCCTCATGAAAGGAGTCGTATGTGTAGATTGAGACTGTGGAGATTGGCTTGCATTCGGAGCGACCATCCACTCCGATCACAGGGTCTTCGACTCGTTCTGTAACGCCGATCACCTCAACAGAGACTGCTTCCACAACCGACGCCCGATCCATCACGAAACCGAATCGCTTCCTGTGAGCGGAATCGAAACTGGCAGCGATCGTGTCCCGGTCGGAAAAATCAACAACGATCGGCGTATCAGTCCCCTCGTAGCGTAGATGCACCTTCCGCAGCACAACAATATCCCCATCTGCTACGCCCTGATTTCTCATCTCGCATCTGCCCTTGCGGTCCAGTTTTGAGAGGATCGATCCGATCCGATCGATCAGGGGCTCGTCCAGTACCGCCGCAACAGCATGTTCCAGCACGATCCGCATGTCAGCGAGACTTATGCCGTATGCTGAGAGCACACCTGCGTTGTGGTGGATGAATATCCGTGCGATGCCCAGCGAGTCTGCAACCCTGCACACATGCTGACCACCCGCCCCGCCGAAGCAGCAGAGCATATAATCGTTGATGTCGTATCCGCGCTCAACCGAGATCTTCTTGATGGCATTAGCCATGTTATCCACAGCGATATCCAGAAATCCTTCAGCCAACTGCACAGGCGTTTGTGCCGTACCGGTCCCGGGATCGGTCTCGGTCTTGGAATTGATCTGATCCGCGAGTCCGGAGAATTTTTCACGCACGATCTCCGCATCCGGCGGCAGATCAGAATCACAACCGAAGACGTGTGGGAAGTGGTCTGGCTGAAGTCTGCCCAGAATTACGTTGCAGTCGGTAACAGTCAACGGTCCACCGCGGCGGTAGCATGCAGGACCCGGATCGGAACCTGCAGAGTCAGGACCGACCCGGAAGCGACCGCTATCGAAATGGAGGACCGAGCCACCGCCAGCAGCAACGGTGTGAATCGTAATCATCGGTGAACGGATGCGCACCCCCGCAACCTCGGTCTCAGAGCTCATCTCGTACTCGCCGCTGTAATGCGCTACATCGGTCGAGGTTCCGCCCATGTCAAAGCTTATGATCTTCTCATACCCCGCCATTGTTGAAGCCGCAACAGCACCCACGATCCCGCCAGCAGGACCTGACAGGATACTATCCTTCCCTTTGAAGAGACGAGAATCAATAAGTCCGCCATTCGACTGCATGAACATGAGTTTCGTCGTCCCCCCGTCTCCGCGATCCAGTTCTTCGTTCATCCCATCCACATACTTCCGAAGAACAGGCGTTATGTACGCGTCCATAACCGTAGTCTCGCCGCGGCTCACAATCCTCATCAGTGGGCTTACCTGGTGCGATACCGACACCTGGGTGAACCCGATCTCTCGCGCAATTGCCGCCACCTCCAGTTCGTGATCAGGATAGTGGTACGCATGCATGAATACGATAGCAATAGAGCGTATGCCTGATGCAAATGCCAACTCCATCTCCTTTCGGACATGTCTGTCATCCACAGGGATCAATTCTTCGCCTTTTGCGCTGTAACGCTCCGCAACCTCAATTACACGCTCGTAGAGCAGTTCAGGAAGGACTATACCAAGTGCGAAGATGTCGGGGCGGTTCTGGTAGCCGATACGAAGAGCGTCGCCGAACCCTTTCGTTATGAGAAGGACGGTTCGCTCACCCTTCCGCTCCAGGAGCGCATTGGTTCCCACGGTCGTCCCCATCTTGATCGCGCCGATCTGCTTGGTTGGCAGCGGAGCATCGTCATCCCCATCATCAGGCAGCGACATGATCTCCCGTATCCCATGCAGAGCCGCGTCGCTGTACCTACCAGGGTTCTCAGAGAGTAGCTTGTGCGTTACCAATCGACCATCCGGGCTCCTTGCTACGATATCTGTGAAGGTTCCGCCGCGATCGATTGCAAACTGCCAGAGACGCGGGGTTGTGGACATGGGATCAGATACGCATCTGCTCTCTGATCTGGTATTAAGTGTCTGTAATAAATTAACATGAACGTATGTGTGTAGCTGATGTGAAAACCCACGAGATTTCACGAGATTAACACAGAAATCTTGCGGGAATCTGTGTAATCTTGTCTGTTGACACAAAGTTGCATCTCAGATTGCCTAAACGGCTGCCTCGCATGTTCCGGGGTAATCATGGGGTGATGAAAATTAGCCATATTCAAGCAATTTTTGGCACTGTCTGGAAATCCAGTGATTTCCGTCAATGGTCAGTTGGATGTACAACAACACAAAAGACGTGAAGACCGCGATTGACAACACTCTTCGCGTCTCTGCACCTTTGCGCCCTTGCGTTAAATT
>JAYEFS010000097.1:0-4710 GCA_034658695.1 Methanobacteriota archaeon
CACATCTCTTCTGCTGGTTCTACTGCGGTTACTTTTCTCACAGACTCCGCAAAAGGGATTGTTACCGATCCGGGTCCTGCTGCGATGTCGAGAACTTCAAAATCCTCTTTCAAGATCCCCTCTCTTTCAAATACCTCCTTTATCTTCCTTCCGTGCTCATAATCGCTCGTTCTTATGTAATCCGCGTAATCCTCAGCCCTCTTGTTCCAGTAGTCAGTTCCACTGATTCTGCTGGTCTCTTTCACCTTTTCCGCCCATTCTTTCTCCATTATTATCGACCACCCTCAGGCTTGCGACCACCGACACAGCACCACTCGTTACCCGACCAGATGAGCCTGTACCGCAGGGGCACCGCCCTTGACTTCTCAGTATGTATCCTGTTCACCGCTCTCATGTCGATCACATCAACATACTCAAATCCCGTCTTCCTGAATAGCTCCACCTTCTCCTCTGGTCCTGCCTTATCGTAATGGAGCGGCAGGCTTTCCTTGACCTTCTTATCATAATCACTCCGAGCCCAGGCGTTCTTTTGTTCGAGTACGGTGATTGCGATCCGCCCCATATTTGCCTTGATCCAGTATAGCGTCCCTTTCTCACCCGATTTCTTGCTTCCGAACGCATACGCCCGCCCGCCAGGCTTCAAGACACGCATCCATTCCGTAATTGCTTTCTCCGGGTGAAGAAGAGTCCACAAAACCCAGCGGCTGACAACCACATCGAAACTTTCGTCATCGAAATCCAGCGATTCCACGTCACCCGTTCGTATATCAATGTTAAATCCACTCTCCTCTGCTTTCTTCCTGGCACGTGACATCATCCCCTCCGAGAGGTCGACTCCAACAACATCGTGTCCTTGCTCAGCCAGAAGTAGTGCAAGAAAGCCGGTGCCTGTGCCTGCACCCAGTATCTTCAGTTTATTTCCGCCAACCTCGCTCGAGACAAATTTTTTCCATTCAGCCTCCTCTTCCTCGGTATCAAATCCGTGATAGTTGTCGTATTCTTCTCCTGCATCCTTCCAGTAATCACGGATCTTCTCCTTCGCATCTTCTCGTCTCACAGCGATTCCCCCTCTGCCCTCCACCATATCACGGCTGCTTGCCCTTCTGTTCTGTAGTCCCCGCCATCTGATCTCTCAGAGACATGTTCTCTAATCGTCCTTCTGACATCGGGAGTTACTTCCACATATTTGGAAAGGGCTCGCTCCCTGTTCTTTATCCATCTATCCACCGGTATCTGGCTGGTGTGGGTTATCATCGCAACATTTGCAAACCGTCCCCGGTTGTACAGGATATTATAAACGAGGCTATAATCCGTAAATTTGGGCCAGTTCTCTCCCATCACCTTACGCCAGAGATCCATGTAGTCTCCAGTTCCGGTTCCCTCAACAACACAGCAGTATCCCTTTGATGCCTGTTCCATTCTTCTCAATTGCTGCCACACGTCCTTAAACATCCATAGGACAAAAGAAGAGATGACAAGGTCATATCTCCCGGCAATCCCGGACTCATCGATATCTTCCCATATCTTATTCATTACCTCATAATTCGCAATTCCTGCCTCTTCTGCATTCTTCGTAAGCTCACTGACCATTCCTTTTGAGGGTTCCACCGCAGTCACTCTTCCGACCTCGCTTGCAAAAGGTATTACGAACGTTCCCGGACCGGAACCGATCTCCAGTATCTCCGAATCGGAATTCAGTACTTCACCGAGTGCATCTCTCACCTGTCGTCCATATTCATAATTGTTCGTCCTGTGAGTGATGGAGAAGTCCTCTGCTGCCAGGTCCCAATCACTGACTCCATGATCCTTCTGCTGCAATTGTTCTCTCTCTTCATGCCTCTCTGCCCATATCTTCTCCCAATCGATCTCTTGCATGGTTATCACCCTGGCATCGCCTTCCACCATATCACCGCGGCACTGTTCTCTGATCTGATCAGCCCGTCTTCCGCGGTCTCTGTGGCATGTTCCTTGATTATCTTCTTAATCTCCGGAGTCATCTCTGTGTAGCTCTCAAAGAAATCCTCCATAAACGTAACCCAACTGTCTACCGGTCTTTGAGTGGCGTAGTTGATTATCCCGACGTTTGCATATCTTCCTCTGTTATACAGAATATTATAGAAGAGACTGGGCTCCGGATAGGTCTTAGACCACTCGCTGTAATCCTTTCCTGTAACCTTCTGCCAGAGTTCATCAAATCGTCCCTCCCTGTACCCTCCTATGCCCTCAACAAGGCAGCAATATCCCTTTGATGCCTTTTCCATCTGCTCAAGATAACTCCAGACGTCTTTAAACATCCATGCCACGGTGGTTGAGATGACCAGATCAAACCTCCCTGCAATAACCGAAGGATCGACATCCTCCCATTTCCTGGGTATGATCTCAAAGTTCGCAATTCCCGCCTCTTCTGCATTTGTTCTCAGGTATTCGATCATTCCCTCTGATGGTTCAACCGCTGTCACGCTTCTAACCTTCCTTGCAAAGGGTATCACAAGGGTTCCGGGTCCTGCTCCGATCTCAAGCACCTCGGATTCAGGAGTTATCACTTCACGGAGCGTCTCTACAGCCTTCCTTCCGTATTCGTACTCATTCAACTTCCGTGATTCCGAGAATCGCTCTGCTGCCTTATCCCATACCGCAATCCCGCCCGTCTTGCGTTTCACTGTTTGTTCTCTTTCTTCATACATCGTCGCCCATTCTTTTTCAAAGTCTATTTCATGCATACTCATTCACCTCCCATCAGGGATTTCCCACCACATCACTGCCGCTTTGCCATCTATCGTATACATCCCGTCCTCCGCCCTACGAGAGATGTGCTCCTTGATCTGCTCCTTTATCTCAGGGGTCACCTCTGTGTACCTGTCAAAGAGCATCTCTCTTGAGGTGATCCAGCTCTCAACAGGGGTTTTGCTGGTGTAACTCACCATCTTCACGTTGGCGTATCGCCCTCCCTCGTACAGAATGTTGTAGAGAATATTCTGGTCTGTACCAAAAGGTCTCTTCCACGTCTCGCCCATCACCTCCCGCCAGAGCAGGTCAAAGTCGCCATAGGGTGTGACACCGTTAACAAGGCAGCAGTATCGTCTTGATACGGTTTCCATCCTTCTCAACTGCTCCCACAGGTCTTTAAAGAACCATACTGCATGAGAGCAGATGGTCAGGTCGAATCGCCCGCCAATCCCCGAGATTTCGAGATCCTGCCACGTGCTGTTTATGGTCTCGAAGTTTGCAATTCCCCTCTGTTCCGCATTTCTCTTCAGGCAGTCGATCATGCCGGTAGCCGGCTCAACTGCAGTCACCTGGTTTGCCTTCTCTGCAAACGGTATCAGGAGCGTTCCGGGACCTGCCCCGATATCCAGCACCTCAGACTCCGGGGGCATCACTTCATGGAGTGCCTGCACTACCGCCCTGCCGTACTCGAAGTCGTTTGTGGTCTGACCATCCGAATAACTCGCTGCTCTCTTGCTCCAGTATTCGGAATCAATGTCCTTCCCATCTCGCATCGTCTGCCTGCTCTCTTCGAACCGCTCTATCCAGAGCTGTTCCCAATCTATTTTCATTTTTATCTCTTGCATCTCAGAATCATCTCCCATTATTGAAAATAACGATAAATTGCTCCCACCCCGAGTGAGAGAAAAGTCTTTGCAGGGGAGACTTTCTTCTGTTGATGTTATGAACAACGGTTGTCTCCTCAATACCAAGCTCTCTTAACTTGCAACTGATCTCTTCATGACCCCATCTCGGCAGGTGTGGGTTCAGCTTCCCATACACCCGCTTCCATCTGGGAAGCCGCCATCCGATTACTATGTCCATGATACAACTCCTGATTCCTCCGGGGATGGTAGCGGCAGCGTGTTTTGTGGCGTTCTTTGAGTCACCATCGCACAGCATGACTCTCCCGTCCGGTTTCAAGACCCTCACAACCTCCTCAAGAGCGCTGCCCGGATGCGGAAGCGTCCACAAGACCCATCTGCTGACGATAAGGTCTACGGAATTATCTTTCAGAGGTATCCTCTCAGCATCCCCGCGGACCAGAGTTGCGTCTGGTGCATTCTTCTTTGCTATCGCAAGCATATTCCTTGAAAGGTCTAAGCCGAGAACGTTGAGACCCTGTTTCAGTATTATTCTTGCGAGAAAACCAGTACCGGTTCCCAGATCGAGGATGACTGCATTCTGGTCCATGGATGCCTCAACAAGAGCACCCTCCCAGAACTGTTCCTCATCGCCAGGTGCTAATTTTCTATACCTCTCATAAGCCCTTGCGTTTCTCTTATTCCATCTCTCTTCAGCCATGATCTTCTTTACATTGATCCCTTCTTTCTCCATCTTCCCTACCTCGATTTATTCCTGCGTGTCCTCTTTCTTACAGAACTCCTGGGAGTTATCTGCGGGATCCCGTCACCATCGGTGTAAACCGTCGCATTGACCCCGTAGATGTGTCGTACCGTCTCAGAGGTCAGAACAGACGCTGGCTCTCCTGACGCGTAGACCGATCCATTGTACATCACAACAAACTTATCAGCATATCTTGCCGCAAGATTAAGGTCGTGCAGTGCGATCAACGTGGTGATCCCCCGCTCTATCGTTACATCGCGTATCAGGTCAATTACCTCCAGCTGGTGCTGAAGGTCGCAATAGCCCAATCGCTTGTCAGGGAGCCAAAGGTTCTTCTGATGGACGAGCCAACGAGCAGCCTCGACCTTCAGCACCAGC
>JAYEFS010000098.1:0-4698 GCA_034658695.1 Methanobacteriota archaeon
CGCGCCGTATTCAGCGCGCCACTTATCTATTGTCCATTGAGGACGGGGTGACAAAAAGGAACAAAAATGGCAAGGTTTTGGGATGTGGAACTCACCCGAATATGGAGAGTTTTCATCACCCCAGGCGGGGACTCGTTGAAGAGACGCAGCCCCTGCGCAATGCCGAACAGGACGTCGCAAAGGTAAAGGTAAAATACTGTCACGTACATAATTGGTGATGTGGGAGATATGACTTGGGCATTATAAACAGACAAATTGCAACGCCTGTGAAACCGGGGCACTCACAGGGATATGAATCACCAATAGTGATGCTAGTATCGATATTGGTCATTTGTGTACTGGCGGTTCCGGCATCCGCAATCAATTTCAACACACCGGAATCAACAGTGGCAGAGGTTATGGCAGATCCGGAGTATTACGACGGCACGATCACGATCGGAACGATTGCTATCGTTGGAACGCTCACAAACATTTCTTGCGATGTGTGCATCAGCAAAGGAGAACAGAGTATCGCAGTTGGCACAAGGGACCGGTCGATGTTTGAGGGGTTCGAGGAGGGCGATACAGTGAAGATGATCGGGATTTTCTATTACAAACGGGTCGGAGGAAGCGTCTTTGACCCGGAATGTGTCATTCACTGGCCCATCGCCAACTCCAAAACAGTCTCGGTTCCGGAACTGATGGAAAACCCGCAAGCATACAACGGCAGGAAGATAACCGTAATCGGCAACCTCACCGACGTCAGGGAGTCCGGTATGGGCTACCGGATGAATGTCGAGGATGGTGGATGGCATCTCGATATCAAGTTTTATGGTAGAACCCTGCTTGAGGCTGGAACCGTGGTTAAGGCTACCGGAATATTCATCGGGGGCACAATGCATGCGGATGCCGTTGCAAAGCGCGAAACGCTGCCGTTCGGCATCGCAATTCCGGGATTCTCAGGGCTGCTTGCAGCAGGCATGCTTGCATTTGCTTTTGTCGTTGTTGCCAGCCGCACAACCTCAAAGAGATGATTCCGGGGCGTAAAGCACGATTTAGCAGGTACATCAGTTTATGCGGATATCAACGACGACTGTTTGGTCAACCTCCCTTGATGCTATCGCAATCCTCAATGCCGCGATATCCATATAATCATAGAATTCACGAATTATTGTTCTTTGGAGGAATGGCATCATCGTAACGCGTGGGGGTAGGGGTGGTCGCGTGGGCTGAAGGGTTTTGGGGGGGGTGGATCGAATAACGGAAATTGCTGGCAGGTGGCTGAACTTATGGAAAAAGGAATTGGAGCGCAAGGTACAAGCGAATGGTAGAAAACTATTGGAAGGTTCAAAACCGCGCTATATGAGGTGATTATGCCATCTGCACCCCATCACACAACCTCCGCCCACGGATGCCGTCGACTGCAGTCAGGGGTAGCAAGGTCGGGGCGTTCTCGTCATAAAAGAATAAAATTTACATAATATAATTAGTTTCGTTGAACTGTAAAATCGTCTAAAAATTAAGTTAATGAGACAACAATCCCATTCGTGGCATTCGCCCATCCATGAAATTCACATCATATATTTTGTTTAAAATCAGAGAGCCGTAGAACACAAATGTCACTCCAGCTAATGGATAGCACAAGTATCATCCAGTGACCTCATCTTCGATTTCATCACCCGATCTATCCGCAACTATCCTTCAGCTTCTCCATGATGACAGCCGGACAGACTCTCTGCACACCCTCCAGTCCCCCGATCTTCTCAGCGATGAAGCTTCCGAGCGCTCTCCCGTCCTTGAGCCAGATTTCGGTCATGATCATGTGATCACCTGTTGAGGTTGCAACGAATTTCACCTCAGGAAACTCCGTCATCTTGATTGCGACATCGAGAAAATGCGTGGGTTCAACATCGAGACCGACAAATGAGACCGAGTTGTATCCGAGTTTTGCAGGATCGACGACGACTGTGTATCGTTTTATGACGCCTTCATTCTCAAGCGATTTTACGCGCTTTCGTATCATGGATTCGCTGACACCGAGTTTCTCCGCAATATCAGTGAGCGGTGTGCGAGCATTTTCGCGAAGTATCTCCAGTATCTTCAGGTCTTTTTCGTCAATCATTCTGCGCCACCATACCAGTTTTCGTAATTCTTCGGAAACAGTGCGGACGATTTTCGCACCACAACGTTACGTATTCGTGGCATGGTGTCACTATGGGTGTGAACCATAAAAAGGTGGCTATCCGGTATCTTGCGTGACACTCATTTCCTCTGCTCGATCATATCCCGCAGCACATAGAGCTCGCGAACCGCCTTATCTCGCGTCACATCTGCCGGATTCTCCTCCCGCTCATACTGTGCGATCAGTTTATGCACATAATCAAGTTCCGGTCTCGTTGACTGGAAATTTGGTTTATAATCAGGTAATCTTTCGAGCGGGATCACCACAACATCGCCTTTCTTAGTCTCCTCGGGAATTCCATTTACCACCAGGATATATGAATATCCGTCGAACCCGAACCTCCTCGCAATATTTCCAGAGGAATCAGCCACCTGCTGTGCTCGTTTTGCGTTCATTCGCCTGTACGCGGTGACCGAGTCCTTGTACTCGATAAAGAGCATCGATTCATGATTCCAGAGCATGCCGTCGTATTCGATGGGCTGTGCAAACTTCCTGTGCACCAGCACATTGAACATGATCCCACTGCACCATTCTGCGTGGAGGAGGGCTCGGAATCGCTTCTCGGTCTCCTGGATATCCGGGCGTGAGACCAGGGTGTATGGCTCGCTTCTCAGTTCGATCATGGAATCACCATTGCCCCATACTTGGTCGTGCACTCCTTTATAGGCTTCTCTCTCGGCAGTTCCTGACAACTTTAGACTCTCTCTGTAATTCGCGTTGCGTGCCCGTTTCACGCTTCCGGAGGATCCGGTTATGGTGCGGGAGATTAAAAGGAATCATTGTAGTCAGAAAAAATTAAAAAGTCTCAAAAAACACTTCATAAACCTTAATATGCCCTAAAGATAAAAAAAAAGATACTGGGTGGAGCATGGGGCGTCACGCAGGAGTCATTCATGAGCTTTCGAGTGGTAGCATACCCGCTTGGATCGTACCCCGATAATGGTGGAGAAATAGATCGGAAAAAAAGGACGATGACATACAATGGCATCAAATAAAATGGATTTGTTGGAGCGATTGGAAAGAAACACGGTCTTATGCGCAGAAGGCTATGTTTTCGAACTTGAAAGGAGAGGATACCTGAAAGCAGGAGCATTCGTGCCGGAAGTTGTTCTGGATCATCCTGAAGCGGTCAGGGAGCTTCACAGGGAGTTCTTGCGAGCGGGTTCTGAGGTTATGGTGGCGCTTACGTATTATGCCCACCGGGACAAACTCAGAGTGGTCGGCAGGGAGAACGATCTGGAAAAATTGAACCGTCATGCTCTAAGGCTTGCTAAAGAAGCTGCCGTGGAGGGAAATGCCCTTCTTGCGGGAAATATCTGCAATACCTGGGTTTACAGTCCGGAAAATCAGGAGGAAACCTCTGAAATTGTACGATCGATGTATCAGGAGCAGGTTGGCTGGGCGAAAGAGGAGGGTGCGGATTTCATCGTTGCTGAAACGATGGGATACCTTGGAGAGGCGTTGATAGCTTTGGATGTGATCAAATCAGCGGGGCTTCCGGCGGTGGTTACGCTTGCGGCATGCTGCGATACCACAAAGGATGGGCATTCGTGGGAATCGGCATGCCACATACTGGAAGAGGGGGGAGCTGATGTTGTCGGGCTCAACTGCACAAGAGGCCCGGCTACCATGATCCCACTCCTCAAAAAGATACGAAAATCGGTTAAAGGGTATGTAGCAGCTTTACCGGTCCCGTACCGCACAACAACCCGGCAACCAATCTTCCAATCCTTAAAAGAGAAGGGGCATGACTACGCATTCCCGCTGAATCTCGAGCATTTTTTATGCACGAGGAGCGAGATGGCGGATTTTGCCCTTCAAGCGCAAAAAATTGGAATAAATTACATTGGCATCTGTTGCGGTGGCGCTCCACATTATATGCGTTCGATGGCGGAGGCTCTGGGAAGAAGAGTGCCTGCAAGCAGATATTCCCCGGATATGTCCCGACACAGCATGCTCGGGTCAGATGAGGTCGTAAGAGAAGATCACAAACGGTTCCTTAAAGAGTGGGAAGCGGTTTCTGCCGTGACTGAGGACTGATCGGATACCGGTAACCCATTCTCGTAAACGTAGAGACCGCATGAAACCAAACTCATCTACGATAACCTGCAAAGCCAAACCGGTCCCAACAACCTAATTCCCAGACAAAAATACACGATAAAGTCAGGATAATTCAACTGCAGAGGACACAAGGTACAGAGAGGGCTTTCGTATCTGGTAACTGCGAACCCTGTTAACTTCGGAAAGCCGTTCAAGCTCACAACTGAGGAGGCATTCGCTGCTGCGCTCTACATATTATGCGAGCCCAAGCAATCCGGGCGGGTCCTCGAAAAGTTCAACTGGGGGCACACGTTCCACGAACCGAACCGCGAATTGCCTGACGAGTGTGTGCATGCGCGGGACAGCTTAGAGGTGGGGTGATGAAAACTCTCCATATTCGGGTGAGTTCCACATCCCAAAACCTTGCCATTTTTGTTCCTTTTTGTCACCCCGTCCTCAATGGACAATAGATAAGTGGCGCGCTGAATACGGCGCGT
>JAYEFS010000099.1:0-4682 GCA_034658695.1 Methanobacteriota archaeon
AAGACTGAGATTGACAACACCCTTCGCGTCTCTGCGCCTTTGCGCCCTTGCGTTAAATTGGAAAACAATAACGCAAAGATGCAAAGACGCGATGGCGCAAAGAACAAAAGTCTCCGTGTGTATTTCATTGGAATTTTCGGTTGTGTCCCAGAAAAGTACATACTCAATAACTCGTGGTGGGAACCATAAGATTATACAGATTTCCATAAGATTTCTGTGTTAATCTCGTGTAATCTCGTGTTTTTATATGTAAATATCCACACAATATTGAGTGAGTACTACCAGGCATCCTGCACAAAGCCTTGCTATGGCGCACCGTCCGGCACTGTATATGTCGGGACACCCGATCTCTCGAAAGGTTAATATGCGTCTGATGGTAAGGTATTGAAGCACGATGTCATGTGCTCCGATAGTGTAGCTCGGCCAATCATGCGGGGCTCTCAATCCCGCGACTCGGGTTCAAATCCCGATCGGAGCATTATGAAAAGACTTAATATCGGACAAACAGTGGAGATATATAATCCACATAGGAGGAAGACATGGCAACAGAAAAGCCACACATGAATTTAGCAGTCATCGGACATATCGATCATGGAAAATCGACGCTTGTTGGTAGATTGCTCTACGAAACCGGAACCGTACCGGCGCACATCATCGATAAATACAAAGCAGAAGCTGAAGAAAAGGGCAAGGGCTCATTTGCTTTTGCATGGGTTATGGACTCGCTGAAAGAAGAGAGGGAGCGCGGAATCACAATTGACATAGCACACAAAAGGTTCGATACCAAAAAGTACTATTACACAATCGTGGACTGTCCCGGACACAGAGACTTCGTCAAGAACATGATCACCGGTGCGTCCCAGGCAGATGCCGCGATTTTGACGGTCGATGCAAAGGACGGGGTCATGGATCAGACCAAGGAACATGTATTCCTGTCAAGAACGCTCGGAATAAACCAGGTAATCATCGCCATCAACAAGATGGATAGTGTTGATTACAGCGAGGACCGCTTCAACGAGGTCAAGGAAGATGTCAGCGCACTGGTCAAGATCGTCGGCTACAAACCAGACGATATGAACTTTATACCGACCTCTGCGTTATTCGGTGCAAACATAGCCGAAAGTAGCAGTGACACGGCATGGTACAAGGGACCAACCATTCTTGAGGCGCTCGACCTGTTCGTTGCGCCCGAGAAGCCGACGACCCTTCCACTGCGCATTCCGATTCAGGATGCTTACACAATCTCAGGAATCGGCACGGTTCCGGTCGGGCGTGTCGAGACCGGCGTCATGAAACCAGGTGACAAGGTCACATTTATGCCAAGCGGCGCAACCGGTGAGGTCAAATCCATCGAGATGCACCACGAAGAGATCCCGGAAGCAACCCCTGGAGACAATATTGGGTTCAATGTGAGGGGCGTTGGCAAGAAGGATGTGAGACGGGGAGATGTCGTCGGACCTGCTAGTGACCCACCAACGGTTGCATCTGAATTCACAGCACAGATTGTGGTTCTTCAGCATCCGTCAGCGATATCCGCCGGATACACACCAGTGTTCCACTGTCACACCGCGCAGACCGCGTGCACATTCTTGTCGCTTGATAAGAAGCTTGATCCACGTAGTGGCGAGGTCCTTGAGGAGAACCCTTCGTTCATCAAGGCAGGTGATGCAGCTATCGTCACAATCATGCCGACGAGACCGATGGTGATCGAAGAGGTCAACAAGATACCGCAGCTCGGTAGATTTGCGATTCGGGACATGGGAACAACGATTGCCGCTGGTATGTGCATCAGCACCAAGACGAAGTGATATCTTTGAGTCAGAAGGCGCGGATACGGTTATCGGGCACAAATCCTGTGGAACTGGATAACATATGTAAGCAGGTTAGGGGTATAGCGGCGCGGACCGGAATTGAGATCGCCGGTCCGATCCCACTTCCGACCAGAAAGCTGGTGGTTCCGATCCGGAAGAGCCCGGATGGTGAGGGCACAGAGACCTGGGATCACTGGGAGATGCGCGTGCACAAGCGTTTGATTGATCTGGCAGCGGATGAACGAGCGCTGCGGCAGCTTATGCGCATCGACGTTCCGAACAACGTTAACATCGAGATCGTACTCGAGAATTGAGAATTAATCGGTCATCAGTCTTGGTGGTCGATTGTAATATTCTCGCCATTGGAGACCTGCTTTAGAACGGTGGGGTCTCCCACAATTTTCCCGAAGACATTTACCGCGCTTGCAGGGCGTATCTCATCGCCAATGCTTGCAGGCGTCGGTCCAAAGAAGATGCAGAATGTATTCTGTGGCTGCCAGTATCCAAGGTCACCAAGTTCGACGATCTCTTTTTGGTTCTCTTTCGGCGCAGCCACCGCGGTCGAGAAGTAGACCTCGTTGCCCCATGTGCTAACAGTGCCGCTTATGGGCAGCGCGGCAAGGATTGCGGATACCGTCTTGGGGCAACGGTTGGAAAAAAGTTCTGCCTCGACCCGAACATTTCCTGCAACGATTCTAATCATGTTCAACAACATCACCACTCGGTTCGATTTCAGCAAATATCCGTCCTTCAAATGAGTAAACTGCTGCGCCTGTGAGCCACGCGTCTGGTGGCAGCCCTGCTTTCACACATGTCTGGCTGAGAAACTCCTCGGAATCAAAGCCCCACTCTTCTGCCACCTGCGGCAGAAGTAACCCCTGGTGAATGCCTTTCTTGACGATGAGTCCGTGTTTTCCGATCTTAACATGATCCGGCAGATCCCGTGGATTTGCATCAATTTTGACCGGCGGTGTCAATACCGTAACCTCAATTGCGATCTGTTCCAGCTCCTCGTGCCGGACAGGTGGGAATCTGGGATCGTGCATCGCAGCACCCACGGCAGAGTCGAGAATCGCATCCACAAGCGCCATAACTGGCTCAGGATACCCAATACACCCGCGCAGATCGTGGTCTTTGTGCAGGGTTACAAATACCCCTCTCTTCTCTCGGAAAACCTCTGGTAAGTCACCAGTTTTCATATCCCCTCCGGAAAGGCGGGCTTCGATCACTGATCGCGCCAATCTAACCGCGATTGCGCCCTCTCTCAGACTCAACATCATAGACCATTTACCGCAAACACAGCATATATACTTTGCTGAAATGCCCTGCTGCAACCGCAACATTGATAGCGGATTGCACCATCTCTCTCATTACAATGAGCAAAAAAAAGATTGCGAGAGATGCGAAAGATAGAGAATCCGATGAGATTGTCGTCCCCACGGTCGATCGGCGGAAGCGACACATCGATGGTATCAAGAAGACCGCGGTTTCGTCTGTTCTTGGCATTGCATCTGGCGTAACATGTTATTATATCCTGACATTATCGCAAATGCCAGAAAATTTCTCATATCTGCTGCTGATAGTGGCATTCTATGTCCAGAAGCCAGTATACATGAACATGGGGATGGATGTGAACCAATTCACGTGGAAAGACTGGTTTTTTGTTCTTTTCATGACTGTAACCTTCTGGTTCGTGTCGTGGACGCTGCTTTTGAATTAGAGTGGTATGAATAAGCGGATCCCGGCGGTTCTGCTGATTCTTTCGATTGCACTGGTAGCACTATCACTATCATTATCCGGATGCGTGGACGATGATTGCCACCGCGTAGAGAAGATGCGGGTTGCGATGAATACCGATGTTGCGATCACGCTCATGCATCCGGATGCATCCGAAGCAGAGTCTGCAATCGATTCCGCTTTCGCGGAGGTCTACAGAATCGAGCATCTGATGAGTCATACGGAAGGTGTTGAGTTGAGCGAGGTTGCAAGACTGAACAAAGACGGTTTTCTTCCGAATGCCTCATCTGATCTGCGATATGTTCTGAACAAGTCCATCGAATGCTCGGAATTGAGCAACGGATCGTTCGATGTCACTGTTTTTCCGGTCATAAATCTATGGGCTGAGAGAATACGTGCCGGAGCACCCCCCACCAGTGATGAGATCAACGAAACACTGAAACTGGTAAATTATAGAAACATATCGATTAAAAATGGGAGCATATATTTCAACCATGGATCTATGGGGGTAACTCTTGGCGGCATTGCGAAGGGTTACGCGATTGACCGGGCGATTGCGGTCATGGAAGAGCGGCACATCAAAAACGCGCTTGTGAATGCCGGTGGCGATGTCCGGGCACTCGGTTACAGAAGTGAAGGAATACCGTGGAGGGTCGCTCTGCAGAATCCGGAGAACAAGACGGAATATGTGACCATTATGTACCTCAGTAACGTCTCTGCTGCAACAAGCGGGAACTATGAGCGGTACTTCAGCGAGGCGGCGCGGAGATCGCACATCATCGATCCGAAGACCGGATATGCGGCAGAGGAACTCTTGAGTGCGACGATCATTGCAAAGACTGCGACCGATGCTGACGCGCTGGCAACTGCGGTATTCGTGTCAGGCGAAGCAGATGGCATGGAATTAATCGAACACCTGAACCACGTTGAGGGACTGATAATAACAGGTGATCGGCGGATTCTGCGATCGAGTGGATTCGCAGATTTTGAGGGTTCTGAGTAACTACTTGGTAGGGCTCATAACATCGCTTACATCAAAAGGCTCAACACATCGTTTACACCATAGGTGTAATTTAGGCTCAACACATCGCTTACATCTCTTATCTATAGCCTCACCTCGAACTCCTTCACACC
>JAYEFS010000100.1:0-4654 GCA_034658695.1 Methanobacteriota archaeon
CGCGCCGTATTCAGCGCGCCACTTATCTATTGTCCATTGAGGACGGGGTGACAAAAAGGAACAAAAATGGCAAGGTTTTGGGATGTGGAACTCACCCGAATATGGAGAGTTTTCATCACCCCAGGTGGCGCCCCCTAAACCATCCTGAACCTGAGCAGCGCAGCGACTCCACCGAGCGCACCCAGCCGCTGCCCCGGCTCGAACTCGGAACTGAAGACAACGACCCTGCCCTGCATCTGCTCAACCTTCCGCAGCAGTACATCGGCATCGTATTCCGCACCCTCTTCTCTGAAGTTCCGCAGCGTCTCATCCACGATCAGCAGCACATCGATTGCGCCGAGTTCGAGCGCACTCATAACTTCCGCCCATCCGTAAGCGCACACACCATCTTTTGCGATCTCCGCCATCAGCGAGTCCAGAAGCTCAGCCTCCCTCCCGATTCGCGATTCCTGCACGATTCTATCGACTGCGCCACGCCGCAAAACCTCTATAAACCCGGGCATGCCTGTCGAGACGGTGTCCTCCAGGACTGCACGTGAGGCAATATCAGGCTTTACTGCTCGCAGATGGTCCATAAAATCTTCTTTTATGAAGCCGGGTCCCGCGATGATGATTGCATGTTGCTCACCCTGCCCAGGAGTCTGCTCGAGAGCGGACGCCAGTGAGGAATATAACTCGTTTGTGAAGTCACCACCCCGTTTCCCGGCTGGCTGCGTGATCTGGGTCACCATCTCCACCCCGAACTGGCGCACAAGTCCGATTGTCGCCTCCCCCGACTCGATCGTAACGATCGTCACGCGTGGGCGGGCTGATGCAGCCGCTGCATCGTCGAGCCGTTCGAGCTGGTCGTGTTTCCAGTCCTTTGTGATCTTGATCGCCGATTTTATCTCGATATTGATGGTATGGTACTCCCCGGTGTCGATTCCCTTCCTGATAATGCCACGCACACGGAGCCGATTCGAAAAACGATGAAACTCGGTCTCTTCGACCTCGATTGTGAGGTGTACAGCCTTCTTCTCTGCTGATTCCGGGCGTATCTTGTCGGTCGCCCCCTCAACCCTCCGCTTTGTGAACGCGGTTACGAGGTCCCCGCGCTCGATTATGTACTTCAGGTGCCAGAGATCGTCAAGCGATTCCGGAACCAGCTTGACTATGCCACGTCCCCTCTTCAGTTTCTTCTCCTGGATCTTCATCGTTTCCTCGTGTCTCGTGCCTTGTTCTGTGGTATTGGAATTTCATATTCTATGAACACTAGTATCACATCAATTGTTGGTACTTACTCAATATTGTGTGGATGTACGCATATAAAACCACGAGATTGCACGAGATTAACACAGAAATCTTGTGAAAATATGTTTAATCTTGTGGTTTCTATGGTTTATATCACATAGTATTGAGCAGGTTCAATTGCGGCACCATTGTTGTGCCTGAAGAGATTAGAAGTCCCTCATATCATTATATCATTATCCATACCCCTGAATATCGTTCCTCCGAGCATTGTTACTGAAAACCACTCGAGCCCCAAATCGTGTCTTGTAGCATACTCGCCCTGTTCCTTCTCATACCCAAGGTCAAGTAGCCCGAATAACTTGAGCTCTGGCATGATTCGCCCCGTAAAGATAATCATGGTGATGAAATTCATCAGAGGATTGACCTCAAGAGTCTCACCTGTGCCCCCGATCTTCACGCCGAGCTTCCGGATCTCCTCACCGAAATTATATCTCCTGCCAGGCTCGCACGTTGCAAGATGTGCAATGAGTGCGTCCCGTGATTGTTGCACCGATTCATGATCCACCACATTAAGTGGCTGCAAAAGTCGATCCCACCCGGTCCTGTTCCAGAACGCATCAAAGAGTGTGGTAAACTGCTCTTTCGGCGAGAGGTTCATGAATATATTGATCTGTGGAGTCGCCTCCAACCTGTTTTTCTCATTCACGACCAGGAGGTTCAGAGTTTTAGCGATATTATAAAAGAGATGGATGGTTCGTGAATCCTGCTGGTTCGCACTGTTTTTTAGCTCTTCCGGACTTTCCATAAGTTTATTCAGTGCAAAAAGATCTTTTCTGGGGATGAAACTGTTTACAGTGGTCAGTTTCATGCCAGCATTAGAGACGAGGTATTGTAGGAAGGTATGAAAATCGTCAAGAAGTGATGTCTTGGCTGATTCAAGGTCCTCCTCTGAGAATACCTGACCGATCCCTAAATTCGCATTGACGGGCTGATCTTCATCCGCCACTTTGTCCATCGCACCTGAATTAAGTTCACCGAAGAACCATCGCTCATAATCTTGTTCCCAGGTGTCAGAGTACGGATCAAGTTCAGAGTATTCATCGTACCTGCGGACGTATCTATCAGGGTTTTTGCAGGCATCGAGGATATCTTCCAGTTCTTCTTCGTCCAGATAGTCTTGTTCATGGAGAAACTTGTAGAACTTCTTGAAGGAGGCAGGAACCTGGCGAAGATCGCTCCTGCTGCTTGCAACCTTTCTGATATACCAGTCTCCAAGATATTCCTCGATATCATTTCCCGTAACCTCCGTGAGCGTGCCTTGCTCATATCCTTCGAGGTATGTCGCGAAGAGCTCAATCGTATCGACGTGTTTTGATGCCGTCTTCTTGCTCAATCCTTTCTCTGCGGTCAGATGCTCGTGAAATGATGTAACAAGTTCGTAATCTTCAATATCCCGTTCGTCGTCACTGGTCAATATGAATCCTCCATTGCGAACCGTGCTAGCTCACTGAAGTTGTGTTCGGGATAGGTGATAAAGCTATTCGTCCCAGGTCTGCAATCGGCGCAAAAATATTAACCGGGGCGGAAAAAGTATATGGCATGCTCAATTGCGCAACTCCGGATCGCCCCCACCCACGCTCCGTCCCATCTGCATCCTGCCAACTCCCGGGCACAACCGCGTGTGCATACAGAAGGCAAGGGCAGGAACCGGGGCTGGGACTCAGCCTTCAGGAAGGGTCACCTAAAGAGAACAGAACGAAGATTGACAAGATACTGACGGTCGTTCTGGTTCTTGCAATCGTTCTTTCGGTGTGCGGGGTGATTTATCTCATAATCATTCCAAAGCAGGGAGAACAGTTCACAGAATTCTATATCCTCGGACCAAGTGGGATTGCGGACGAATATCCCACGGATCTGGTGGTCGGCGAGAAGGGGGCTGTGATAATAGGAGTTGTGAATCACGAATACGAAGATGTCTCGTATCGGCTGGACGTGAGGCTTGATGGGGCGACCATAAGTGAGAATGGTCTCGATCTGGCGCATAACGAGACCTGGGAATCTCCTTTCACATTCCAGGCGATGGAAAAAGGCGAAAATCAGGAACTGGAATTTCTACTGCAGAAGGATGGTGTGAATGGCACATACCGGTCGCTTCATCTCTGGTTGCATGTGCGGGAATATTGATCCGGAGTACGTGTTTAGCATACTCAGCGACCAGCATAAACTGCGATTTTTATTATTGCCACAGAAAGCACGGAGAGCATGGAGTGGGTCTCCTCTGCAGTCTCTGTAGCTATTGTTTTTTATTATTGAAAACCTCAAGTTGTGGCGGTGTGGAGTACACCATCTTCTTGTGTCAATCTCGTGAAATCTCGTGGTTCTGTTCGCATCAGCTAAGCACATACGATCCAAGCGGGCTCTGGAGATCACCCTACATCCCCGCACCGCCGGTCTTGTTGCGATTATTGTATGATGGGGGCTGATAGGGGGTGGACCCCACACCCCCAACCATCATCTGGAACTGGCGTCTGCTCACGTATCAGTTCATGAAGGGTGTGCATGTGGGGGCGGTATCGCTGGCAGTGTGGTTAATTATCCAGTCACATATCGGCGTCCACACGGTCGATTCTGCACAATCAGCGTACGACATATCGATGTGCCCGTATCCTGGCACGATCAGATTCGTCACATCAGCGCTTCTTAGCAGTGATGTGGTGTAGTTACCCTCGCCGCCATATCCTGTTTCTCCGCCGACATACAGAACCGGAAGCCTTATGTTGCCCAGATTGTCGTCGTAGGGGACATCAACCACCGCAGAACAATTGCACATTATCGCTTCTTCCTCCATCATGTAGCCAATACTCTGGAACGTATCAAGGCTCCGGGCGAGGTCGATCATGTATTCGGAGTTTGTAAATTTCAGACCTGCCGGGTGACCTGTTTCATTGAATGTTCCGGTGCAGTAATGGAACCCTGTTATCTGTGGGGGCTGCGGCTGGAAGAGATATGTTGCGGATAATAGCAGTTCACCCACCTCTTCGTTTGTAAACCCGGGAATGATCAAGGATGTTCCGTTGGGATCTATTTTCGATGAATTGGCAATCTGCTTCATGAATATTGCAGTACCATCATAATAGGTTCCGTTATCATACATCGACTTTAACATCCGGTATCTGAGGCATGCGGCATCGGACGCATTTATGGTGGTGGATGTGTTTTGGTCCGAATAATTCGTACAGTACGTAACTTCTGTATCCGAATCAAACTTATACGCGATATCTATTGTTATGATGCCTCTTAGCCCCCATGGTTCTGGCGGCAACTCCGGTCGTGCCCAATCGTTGGCATACGCATAAGTAAGCCGCCCACCTCTACTGGCTCCAAGCATAAACATTTTTCCGGGTTCCTGACCTGTTGTTAATCG
>JAYEFS010000101.1:0-4650 GCA_034658695.1 Methanobacteriota archaeon
TCGCAAAGGTGAGAGAGACGCAAAGTTTAGAGAGATGTGCCCGCGTTTTTTGCATACGTGAGGGAGCTACCGTTAGCGACCACAGAAAACGCCGGAACCAGGGATTTTTGATATTCCGTGTGGTAAAATACGTATCAAACTCCATGCGGGGCTTTGAGACCATAGTATCCAATCGGCACACCCACAACTCCGCGATCCCTGTGTGAGCTCACCCACGTGCTGCCACAGAACACTTTAATAGATATACTTGGTCAGAACCCACCTTTGCGGATAGGCACTACAAAAGCAGTGGTTACGTCAGTCATTGGATGCGTGCATGTACCGCAATGCTTATATACTTGTAAGTTGATCTAATATTGTGCCCCCTAAACAGCTCGGTGGAGAGCTTACGGAAATCATTAAGTAGATGGGAGCTGGGGCGTTCAATGTGGGCAGAGAACCAGCAGAGATCAATAGGACACAGTATGACCCGGTACAGACATACGAGATGGCTAATTGTCCGGATAACATAAGGGATCTTGTTGATTAGGTGGGTAGACGGATAAAATCCGGAAAAATCCCCCGAAATGGTTAGAAGAGTGCCATACGCGATATGCGCTCGATTTCGGACACGGTCAATTCGATGCTGAAACGCAGGTTCGACACGCCGTTGAGGAAATGGCTTGAATCGCGGAAGGGGGGGTGAGACTTGGACATGATGTTGGAAGGGTGGAGTATCGTGAGATATCGGAAGCCGTGGTGCCTGACTGGCGCAGGTAGGGGCATCGGTGAATTTTACCACAACACTTTCACGAGGGTTACCTTTATGTACTATGGGCACCATAATACATTATCATCATCATCATTATCATTATGATGATAATGATGATGAGAACTTCAGGGAAGTGGAAACGATGCAGAACAACATAGACACGGGATATATGGAACGAATAGAACGACTGAAGCGAGAGAAGAACGCAGTCATCCTCGCTCATAACTACGAAAGACCGGAGATCAGAGCTGTGGCGGACGTTGTTTCCGGCTCTTTAGGGCTCACAGAGGCGGCAAACGAGACGAGCGCTGACATAATCGTCGTCTGCGGTGTCAATTTCATGGCAGAGATGGCGGCAGTCATGAACCCCGACAGAAAAATCATCTCCCCACTCCAAAATGCCGTATGTCCGCTGGCAGAACAACTGTCGCCGCGGAAGTTGCTCGATGCAAAGAGAACGAACCCCAACTCCGAGGTTCTACTCTACATGAGCGCGCACGCAAGTGTCATAGCGCTTGCCGACTGCGTCTGCACCGCTGCGAATGCACTGACGGTCGCAGGAACGATGGACCACGGTTCACCCGTCCTGTTCGGTCCCGATCGCGGTGTATCCTACTACATCAGCAAACGGACTGGAAGAGAGCTTATAGCCGTTCCTGAGAACGGGGCATGCCCTGTGCACCACAAGATATCGCTTGAATCCCTGATTGCGGCAAAGGCAGCGCATCCCGGTGCGAAAGTCGTTGCTCATCCGGAATGCAGACCGGAAGTTCAGGATCACACGGATTACGTCGGTTCAACAGACGGGATCCTGAGATTTTGCAAGGAAGATGACGCAGGGGAGTTTCTGGTGGCTACCGATTCAGGGGTGTCCCACATGCTCGAGACGGAGTCTCCGGAGAAGACGTTTTATCCGATATCCGCGGATCTGGTCTGCCCGCGCATGAAGGTACCGACGCTCGCAAAGTTGGAGGCGGCGCTGTCAACGGAGAAGTTCAGGGTAGTTGTGCCGCGAGAGATCGCTGATGCTGCGAGAATGCCGATTGAGAGGATGCTCGAACTGTCCTGAAGGGGGTCTGTCGATTAAGAAAGAGGGAATTATGCATCCACTCTCATATCAGAACAGTACAAGAAATGTGTTTTCTGTAATGGTCAGTTGGATGTGCAACAACGCAAAAGACGCGAAGATTGAGATTGGTAACACTCTTCGCGTCTCTGCGCCTTTGCGTTAAATTAGAAAACAATAACGCAAAGGCGCGATGGCGCAAAGAACAAAAGTCTACGGGGTGCATTTCACTGGGATTTTCGATTGTGCCCTCGAAACCAGAGTAGAGCAAGTTTTGATAAACAACGGATGTGTCTGGTCATTTGTTCGCCACAACGCGATGTATCAGAGAGCCCCCATTTTCCGTACGCAATAATTCCATCACGGATTGCATGAATAGACGAGTTTCGCGAATCTATATGGCAACAACCACCATATTCATGTCATTTACACCATTTGCTCCGGTTTCATTCGTAACAGGTACAATTCATCCATCATGATCGCGAGAGCAGGACCACCCGACTGATCCGGGAATCGTCGGCGACCCGATACCCAATTATATCGCGGATCTCTGACGCAAACGAAAGTACCTCGGAATGTTCCGGCATCGCGTCCCTGCTCAGACGTTTTCTCGAGAATCCCACGTGCATATACGCCTTGACCTCAATATAATCCGGATTAGCGACGCGCAGAAGACGCGCATAACCCGCGCAGTCGTGCATGTTCAGCCCCTTGATGAGTGTGATTCTGATTGCGGTTCTCGTGCTCGCCCCGGTCCCCGCTCCAATTAGCGACCCCGACCCCGACCTCGATTGCGAATTTCCGAGCACCGCGAGTGATTCCTGAATCTCGCTCCAGAAATTCCCGTGGGGGTTGCATACCCGCAGATAGGTCTCCTCGTCGGGCGCATTCAGGCTGAGATATAGCTGGGTCGGAGATATCTTTGCGATCATGTCCGGCTGCGTTCCGTTCGAGACCACAAACGTGGTCATTCCATCTTTTTTGTATAGATCTATCAACTCTGGCAGGTGCGGGTAGAGCGTCGGCTCGCCTGCAAGTGATATTGCGACCTGATTCGGCTTTCGCGCGTATGCGAGTGCGTCCATGTCGGTAGTCTCTGACCCGCCGTATCCGGAGATTATGCGCAGATGTTCTCGCAGAATCGACCCCTTGATTTCAACTGGAGAATCCCAATCGGGAGACGTTGGCGACGGCACAGGCACCGGCATTTCGACGGGGCGCCAGCAGTGCAGGCACCGGTGGTTGCATGCGAGCGTCGGAGTCATCTGGATGCAGCGATGCGACTGGATGCCATAGAACTGCGATTTGTAGCAGCTTCCCGCCCCGCGTAGTGCCCGGTTCAGCCAGTGGCATGTCTTGACTGCGCTGTGCCTACCTGCGATGTGGTATCCGTGTTTCTTGAGCAGATCGCCAAGTTCTGGTGCGGGTCCTGGTTCCGGTTTGGGCAATGGTTCCAGAGCCGATTCTGGCTCCAGCTCTGGTTCAGATTTTGATTTCATCGGGTCATCTGTTGCGTTTCAAAGTGTTCAAGCATCGATTGCTGTATCATATCTATCACCATGAGATCCTCTGCCAGCTCCAGATCGATTCCCAGGCAGGTGGTTATGGGCTCGAGCAGTTTGAAGACCTCTTCTCGCCTGACCGTTATCTCCTTTGGACGTGATTTCATGCGCTCGATTACACCCAGAACCTGCTCTTGAAGCTCTGGCATGTATTCAGGAGGCTCTGCCACATAATGATGCAGTATCTCACCAGAACGGTGATTCGCAACAATAATGATGTGGGGGCAGTATGGTCTTTCGCTCGCATTCGTCTGCATGGCACTGGGTGTATGAAACATATCAATCTCCCAGACATCCACACTCTTGCGGGAGGCTCTTTTCACCTTTACGAGGCGTTGTTCGTCAACCGGCTCAACTGCAAACTCGCGCTCCACACGCTCGGGTTCCAGCCACGCATCAACCCATCCTGAATCGTCTCCCGCACCCACAGGCACGCGAACCAGATATGAATCGTCCGAATCGCCAGGGGGAATGAGCAGCCCCATATCGGACTTGAGTCGCTGACACACCCCAATTGTCTGCTGAAGCGCAAGCGTCAGGTATCTTGCCTCGTAACCGGTCAGACGCCACGGGAAATACCCTGGCAGATGACTTCTGAACTGCGCCCACAAACTGCGCCCTTTGGATTTCAGACCGAGTTTTTTCATGATCTTGCGGTCTTCCCTACTCAGCCGTTTCTTATTCCCAAACGACGCCATCAGGCACTTCTGGATATGCATGGCATCAAGGATCGGGATGTACGCACCGGACCTGATTCTCAGATAACCTTCCAAACCTTCTGTTCCCTGATACACAACCAGAGCAAAGTGTTCGCCCAACATGCCAGTTACGCAACAGTAACCGATCTCACCATCTTCCGGGTTCATGACGCCGAATACGTCAGAGTCTTCCATTAAGTCCCAGCATTCGAGCTCTTTAAATCTGATTGCTGCATCGTACAGATCTCTCCATTCATCAAGGGTTGGTTGTTGCTCGCTCATCTCGCGCACTCCGTGACATCGTTTAATCAGAGTGACGATTGGAATTATATAATCTTTGGGGTACGCCGGGGGCGAAAGGCTGATAGCTTATGCTATAATAATGCGTGGTGACAGTGTGTAGATGCATGTACCCAATAGAGATATTATATAGCGAGGAGGATTGTGGGTAGGGTGATGAAAGGATGTGTATACCCCGTACTGAATTGGTCCCATTTTTGTTTCATTTTAGTACTGGAGCGAAAGCATCTTTCCAATTGGATTGAACCGATTGCTACTGGTTTTTCTTGCACC
>JAYEFS010000102.1:0-4643 GCA_034658695.1 Methanobacteriota archaeon
GCTCATATACTGAAGGTTCAATGCAGCATAATCCAAAGTGAGCATTTACTATCACCACGAATGTATTCACTTGTAGTAGTTAAAAAGTTTCTGATATGGATTATTCTATGCTATCACTAGAAAATTGAACAGTGCCCAATTTTCGGCTCTTCACTATTTCATGTGGGCACTTTAATACCCCAATACCCCAGCACCAACAATCAGGCGAGCCCTCCACCATGCCCCACACACCCGAATACCTCCCGCAATGTCAGATCGACACAAACAGATAGAGCCCCCCTGACGCCCCGGGCGCCCGCCTGAACAACTACGCCCGGAGCGACCGCCCGAATGGCGCCCCGGCAATGCCAGATTCACCAGAACACCACGCAGGAGGTTCCGGGGGACTGTGCCCCCGCTTACCCCTGTGCACAGATTTGTGCGATCATCAGCGCATCAACCGATGTCACAGATCCGTCGCCATTCACATCAGCCTCTTCGTTTGCAGATATCTCGCCTGCCGCCATCTGTAGAGCAAGAGCCGCATCCGCCATATCGACTGTGCCGTCACCGTTGGCGTCGCCTGTCAGACCCGCTGCAGTCTCGCTGAACGCATAGACCTTGCCATCAGATCCTACACTCACAACGATCCCATTGCCATTTGCGTCTTCTGCAACCGATGGCGATGAGCCTGCATGCTCGTACTGCCAGATCATTGCTCCGGTTGTGGCATCGTACACCGAGATTCCGTCGGCAGCAGTTGTTGCCATGCCACCAGTCCCGACATCGCCTGTGAAGAGTTTGCCGTCCGCAACCGCGGGCGACATCTGCCTGCTTCCGGAAGAGACGTTCCACTGGAGGCTACCGCTCTTATCAAAGCAATATGTGGCACCAGGCGCAGTTCCGCTTGCAGAGACGTAGATATACTCGCCAGAGACCGCTGGTGTGCCGCTGGTGTATCTGATCCCGGCGCTCCACGAGATAGTTCCGGTATCAAGCTCGAGTGCGAAGAGCTTGCCCGTATCAGCGCCCCAGTCAAGAGCGGTTGCAACATAAACCCTGTTATCCGCAGCATCGATTGCGGCAGAGCCCCAGATCAGCCCGACAAGTTCGGTTGACCAGATGAGGTCTCCTGTCGATTCATTGACGCAGTACAGGCTGCCATTGTCAGCGCCCCAGCCAGCGTCGCCAAACACGACTCTGTTGTCTGCGAGTGCGGGGACTCCGTATGCACGATCAAGGGTTGTTGTGTAGTTCCAGACCACATCTGTCAGGTCACTTGCGTTGAGTGCATAGTAGTTCGCACCATCGCCGCTTCCGACAAAGACCATCCCGTCGGTTGTCGCAACGCCGCCGTTGCAGAGATATCCGCGGTCCGGGAATAGGGTCTCCTGCAGCTTCTCTCCACTCGCTGAATCGAAGCTTGTCACATTGCGTCCCGCAGCCACAAAGACCATGCCATCGTCATACACCGGGGCTGTAACCGAACCCCAGTCCTCTGTTTCGCCGGGGAACGCAGTGCGCCATTTCACGCTACCTGTCGCCTTGTCCAGTGCACAGACTTCATCATCAGCTTCAGCCGCGCTGATGTACACAAAGACCCAATCTCCGACGATTGTTGCCTGTGAGCCTTCCGAAGCGCTGATATTTTCGCTGATCCACTTCACATTGCTCGTGTCCGGCGCATCAGATGGTGAGTTGCCGGTGTTTGCGGCGTCGTAGTGGAATTGCGTCCAATTGCAGACCGGTGCCAGCTCGTCAAATCCGACTCTGACCTGTATCACCATGTCGGTATTCGCAGGGGTCGATTCCATGCTCTCGGCATGGTACCACGTCACAGAATCACCATCAGCCAGTTCGTACGCGTTGGCTCCGACCATCGGCATATCACCGTTGGGATAATTCACCCAGTACATCCAGTCGCTAACGCCAGCGATTGAATCGGTGTAGAGCGTGCCATAGTCGTCGTACCACGAATCATTGAGCGTGTACTCGAATCCAGCCTTCTCTGCTGCCTTGATGATTGATGCGAGTGCACATGTCCGGTTGATTGTGTATTCCACACCGCTGTCTGCTGTTACGTTGAATGTGCCTCTGCCTAGCGTTACGTCTCCGTTCCAGTAATCATATCTCGTCTCGATTTGTATCAGCATGTCGGTATTCGCAGGGGTCGATTCCATGCTGTCGGCATGATACCACGTCACAGAATCACCATCAGCCAGTTCGTACGCGTTGGCTCCGACCATCGGCATATCACCGTTGGGATAATTCACCCAGTACATCCAGTCGCTAACGCCAGCGATTGAATCGGTGTAGAGCGTGCCATAGTCGTCGTACCACGAATCATTGAGCGTGTACTCGAATCCAGCCTTCTCTGCTGCCTTGATGATTGATGCGAGTGCAGATGTCCGGTTGATTGTGTATTCCACACCGCTGTCTGCTGTTACGTTGAATGTGCCTCTGCCAAGCGTTACGTCTCCGTTCCAGACGGTGGTGGGACCGAACGCATATACCCGTTCGCTTCCTATCGTAAAGACCATCCCGTCCGCGACTGCCGGGGCTGAGCCTCCCTTCGGATAGTTCCATACAACGCCGCCCGTGCTCGCATTGAGTGCATAAGTTCCGACATAGTCCATGACCCCGTCGTTGAAGTACGGTTTTCCGACAAAGACCATCCCGTTAGCGACTGCGGGTGAGCACTTCCAGTTCCCGAGTTCATCAGACGCTGATGTGTTCCAGACCGCATCTCCGGTCGTTGCATTGAAGCAGTACGTCACAAGATCGCTGATTCCCTTGCAGCCGCCGCAGACGTAGACGTTCCCATAAGCGATTGCGGGCGTCGAATCGGTCCGCTCCACTGGCTGGCTCCAGATCTCCGAGCCATCAGCCAGATTCAGCGCATAGAGTTCTCCCGGATCCTGTGTGGCGCTGAAGTTGTACGTTGTCATATAGGCAAAATCTCCGCTGATTGTGGCTGACCCGCACGGGTGGTGTGGCGTTGCGAATGTCCATTCCTCTGCGCCTGTAGTCATGTTCACGCAGTAGATGTGTCCGCCAAGCCCCCATGTCCAGCCGCCAAAGACCACATTGCCATCAGAGATCGCAGGTGTGGACTGGGCGTAATCATCGGTGACTGTGAAGTTCCATATCTCAGTTCCGTCGTCTTCATCAAGACAGTAGTAATTCTTGCCATCCCAGTCGCTGGTAACTACCATACCCCTTCCTTCAGCGATTGCGACGCTTCCATCAACCGCGCCAACGCCGGTCGGTGCCGTGAATGCCCAGATCTCAGAGCCGTCCTCTGAATCGAAGCAGTATGTCCGTGCCGCAGGCAGAAAGACCCTGCCATCATGGTAGGTCGGGGTGACCCACGAGCAGCACAATGTGCTCCGGTTTAGCTCTGCGTTCTCAACCGAGACGTTCCACAGGACCGCGCCCGTGTACTCGTCCAGACAGACGAGATAGTCCCAGCAATAGACAAATATCTTCTCATCCGCAACCGTTACCGACGATGCGGAATGTGCACCGATATCATCGCTGATCCATGCTGTGTGATTTGTGTCAGGTGCGTTTGATGTTGAGTATCCTGTGTGTTCCACGTCACAGTGGAACTGATGCCAGTCCGATGCTGACACCATCTGCGGCAGGACGACTGCGATCGCTGCTACCGCAAGTAATGTTATCATCAATTTTCTTGTGTTCACGAGTTGTTCCTCCATATCAATTGACTAATGTCCATGACAATTGCCACTGCATCATCTAAATTGCAATACTTAAAGTTTTCTGAACTCCCGGCATCTCCGGAAATTCCTATATTTCCGGTTCTGATAGATTCTGTGGTTTTCAAAAGATACCGAAAGAAAGGGGCATCATACACGGTTCTGAAGAGGTACAGCTCATGAGGACTGGCTGCGAAACCCCACGATTTTCACATATGCGAGGTCTACTGTTAGCGACCACAGAAAACAGCAGAACCAGGGATTTTTGTTCTTTGCGCCATTGCGACCTCGTGTCTTTGCGTTCTCTTTCAGTTTAACGAGACAGGCGAGAGCGACACGAAGAGTGTTGTTGACCCGTATCCCCACGTCTTTCGTGCTGTTGTAAGTCGTTACCGAAAAATAAAGTAGCGAATGTTATTAAGTAGTCCTACTTTGTCACATTACAGACAAATCAACAGCGGGCGGTGGCATGACCTCAAACCGTTCGGAAAACAAAACCAACGTCAAGCGCCTGAATGGGTGGTTAATCTGACAAAGTAGAAGGTACCTACTCACCTTTTGGAAGTTGTTGCGTTTTGAATCTAACATTATGAGAACGGATCAAATTCCGAATGGGAATTGTTATGTGAAGGCGATATAAAAACAGTTCTTTTGGAGAAATAATCAAAAATACGCTAAACTTTATCAAAACGTCATTAGATTGAAAAGTAAAAGTAATTTGTAGTTATGCGAAACTGTTTTTCACAAATTTTTATTATTCAGAAGTAGGGGCATTCGGAACTACTGGTGAGAATTCAACTTAAAATGGCATGAAAGTCTACTGACTTTTAAAACGTGAGTAGTTACAGTAGAAGTAGTCATTCATAATAAATAAGCTTGATAGAACGCATTCACCCACTTGAAGAAAGTTGAATTTCGATAAGTTATTTTTCGGTGACCGCTAAG
>JAYEFS010000103.1:0-4633 GCA_034658695.1 Methanobacteriota archaeon
GGATCCGCATCTCGGTTTCAAGTGGTCGGGTTACGCTTACGGGGTAACAGACAACATGGACAAATTGAGAGGGGAACTGATGGAGCGACCCGGCTGGAGTGAACTGGATGCAGTCTCAGACGGCGAGGTCTATATACAATCCCGTGAGCTCGGAAACGAACGGACACTGGGTACCTGTTTCCTTGCGAAGACATTATACCCCGACCTCTTCTCAGATCTGGATACGGGGGCGTTGCTTGAGGAATATCTGGAGAAATACCACGGCATGGAGTATGATGACTATCAGGTAGCCGTTTATCATCCGGACCGGCTGCTCCGATAACAAAGACAAGACATTGATATAATCATGCAAATGAGTAAACAACTACAACAGATACAGCTATCAGACGATGGTGGAAGCCCGCTCCGCGAGATATTCCGTGACCGCGTCTATAACGGCATTCACCAGGGCACAACGTGGCAGTTTCACCGCTACGGGATAAACTGTAAGCTCTCCGGATCAGTCTACGCGGTGTCAGAGATTGCGGGCGCAGTACCGCTGATACACGGACCTGCCGGCTGCGCTTTTCACCAGCGGTTGACACCGCGCAAGATGTATGCACCGATCTACAATCTGCCATGCACAGACCTTGACGAGAATGATGTGATCTATGGCGGAGAGGATAAGTTGCGAGATAAGATTGGCGAGGTCTATCGCAAGTTTCACCCGCAATTGATCGCTGTCCTCCCGACATGCGTATCAGGTCTGGTTGGCGATGACGTTCCCGGCGTAATAACAGAACTCGATCTTCCCTGCGATGTTTTGCATGTCCCATCAGAGGGGTTTGCACACCGGAGCAGGGAGTCGCTCGATGTCTTGATGCGGGACTTTGCTGAATCGTGGAAGGATCCTTCGAGATCTCCGGCGTACGATCTGCGGGGCTGCGGGCACGAGGAGGTGATGTTCTCGATTGCGGATCAACTGATGGAGGAGCAGGAGATCGCTGAAAATCTTGTGAACATCGAGTCATTTGGCAGATTCACTTATGGATTCAGAAGTGAGCTTGCTGAGATCAAGCATATCTTCGGCGAGATGGGTGTCAGTGTAAACCTGACACTCCCAACATGTACAGTCGCTGAGATAAAACGCGCTCCAGCAGCAGAACTGAACATCGTGACACGGAACCTGCGTTGGGCAGAGCGGATGAAGGAGCGGTTCGGAAACGACTATCTTCGAAAATGGTTCTTCTACTTCGGTCTCGACGGTGTTGAGAAGTTCTACCACGATTGTGCATCGAAACTGGATCTAAACGGCGTTGCAGACGGTGCTATCAGAATGGAGAAGACGCAATCTCTGCAGGAGCTTGAGAGATACCAGAAGGTCTTTGCACGGGATGATTTCGCTGTCTCGACTCAGGGGTTCTTCTTTACTCCGTATCTCGCAAGGATCTATGCAACCGATCTCAAACTCCCGATAAAATACCTCTGCGTGGATATGCAGCTTCTGAAGGCTCTCAACATATCCGAGGAGACGATCGAGATAATGGAAAAGAACATGCAGGAAGCGTTTGAGGAATGGGATCTGGGTTTTGAGGTCGTAACGAACCCGACATTAGGTGAGATGTCGGAGATCGCAAAGAAGGTTGACCATGTCCTGAGCGATCGCATAACACCACCGATCTACGAAAAAGGCGGTGGAGTCGGGGTGATGGATATCTCTGCCACGAGATACCTCCTCTTCCGAACCGGTTTTTCCGGAATCGTTGAGTTCGGAAAGTATCTCACCCGTGAACTGAATACCAAAAAGACGTATCAGAACAATCGAGAACCGATAATCTCCAGATTCGATTATGATAAGATCTACTATCCCATGCTTGACGACAACCGATGCTCGGCATCGAGAGAGATGTGGTCAGGGATGTGGGGCATGAAAAGCGTTGGATGTGATAACAATGGACGGCGGTAAATTTTTTGGTGCATTCCGTGCATCTTCCGGAATAACTGATGCGGTGGTGCTCAACCATGTCCCGGTTGGATGTAACTGGGGCGTTACGATCTTCAAGACCACCTCAAATCAGTTCGACATGAGGCATGCATGCACCGTCATGCACGAACGAGAGATCGTCTTCGGTGGTGAAGACGCACTGCGTGAAGCATTGATCCGTGCGGACGAGCTGTACGATACCCCCCTTCTCCTGGTCATAGCTGGCGATGCCCCTTCAATCATAGGCGATGACGTTGAGGCTGTGGTGAACTCTGTAACGCTTGATTCTGAAGTTATGTGGATGGAGGCTGCCGGCTTCAAGGGCTCGGCAATGGATGGGTATGAAGAAGCGCTCCTCAACATGGCAGGACTGATGAAGGAATCTGAGACGATTCAAGACTCGGTTAATCTGATCGGCTTCTCTCCTGATGATTTCAAGGTCGATGCGGACGTAAAAGAGATCAAACGATTGCTCAGCGACGCAGGCGTGGAAGTGAACTCGGTCATATCGAGATGCAGTCTGGAGGAGTTCAGAGGTGCGCCAGCAGCAGAACTGAACGTTGTACTCGGGCAGGGAACCCTGCTCGCCGAGCAGATGCAAAAAGAGTTCGGTCTGCCATACCTCAAGATGGACTATCCTTACGGACTCGATGGCACATCGCATTTCGTTGGTGCAATCACAGACGAGCTTGGCATCGGGCATGAGCCAGAGTTTGATATCGAACCGTTCAAGAGGATATACCTCTATCTGCATGAACTCTACGGGACACCGGTCTCAGTGATCGGCGACTTCCATGCCGAAGCGATTGCGAACTTCCTGGACGGGGAGCTTGGTTTCAACGTCGAGGTCTTATCCGGAAACGAGGACGATTACTTTGAATTCGAGGAAGATGTCAGAAACTCGAACACGACGATTCTCTTCGGAAGCAGTTTTGAGCAGGGGATTGCTGAGACGCTCGATATTCCCCTGATACGGTTCTGTTATCCGGTCTTTGACAACGTCTCTGTGTATGATTACGCACCTTATGCAGGCTACAGAGGTGCTGTCTGCCTGACTGAGGCGATAATCAACACTGTCATGAGTTATGGAGAAATGAAATGAGAAAATTCTGCGTGTATGGAAAAGGGGGGATCGGTAAATCCACTGTCGTCTCAAACATCGCCGCGGCTCTGGCAGAGAACGGCGACACGATCATGGTTATGGGTTGTGACCCGAAGTCTGACATGACCAGGAATCTGATCGGCAAGAGGATTCCAACCGTGCTCGACGTCTTCCGTTCGAAGGGACCTGATAAGATGGAGGCTGATGACGTCGTCTTCAGAGGCTTTGGTGGCGTTTACTGCATCGAAGCCGGCGGACCTGAACCCGGTGTTGGCTGTGCCGGGCGTGGAGTGATAACTGCTGTGGATATGCTCGACCGTCTCGGCGTATTCAATGACATCGAGCCTGATACCGTGATATATGATGTGCTTGGCGATGTTGTCTGCGGCGGGTTTGCGATGCCTCTCCGGAAGGGTCTGGCTGACGATGTCTACATCGTAACAACCTGTGACCCAATGGCGATCTACGCCGCAAACAACATCTGCAAAGGTATAAAACGGTTCGCAAACCGTGGTACGGTAAGTCTTGGCGGAATCATCTACAACGGCAGGAGTGTTGTCGATGAGCCGTCGATCGTTGATGGCTTGGCAGAGAGGTTGGGTACGAAGGTGATGGGGCGGGTGCCGATGAGCCTGCTCGTGCCAAGGGCTGAGTTACGCCGCAAGACCGTGATCGAGTATGCACCTGACTCGGAGATCGCAGATACGTTCAGAGACCTCGCTACCAAAATCTGCGAGAACGAAGATCGGGTTATGCCGGATCCACTCTCAGATGACGAACTCGATGGGATAAACGAGGAGATAGAGGTTCTTTTGAAGGAAAAAGAGGAATATTGAGATGGCAGAAAATGGATCAGGGTCGAAATCATCACTTCTGATGTCGTTTGTGAAGATGTATGGCACGCTGCCCCTGCACGGGATAACAGCCATACCCGGAAAGATCTCGGGTGCGTTGATGCTTGCCGATGCGATCGAGGATGCCGTGCCACTCATACACGGACCTGTCGGATGCGCGTTTCAGAGGAAGGTGAACCCTTTCAAGCCACATTCTCAATTCTACACAACCCCGTGCACAAACATGAACGACACAGATGTCGTCTATGGCGGAGAAGAGAAGCTCGAGCAGGGCATCAGGGAGACCTACGAGCGGTACCACCCCAACCTGATTATGGTGATCACCACATGCCCGAGCGATCTCATCGGAGACGATGCCGAAGCAGTCACAAGAGAGGTCAGTTCCGAGGTCGATTGTGATGTCGTCTATTCGACAGGAGACTTTGTCGGGCGGTCAAAACCGGTCGGCTATCAGGACGCGTTCTATGCGATAACAGATCAGATGCTCTGCAATGGTACCGGTAACGGAGATATAGAGAGAAACGAGGGCTCTGTAAACATCGTCACGTTCCCGATCCACGGTGCAGGAATCAAGGTGGCAGAGATGGCGTCTGTCTTCGGCGAGATGGAGATCGGGGTAAATAAGGTATGTTTTGATCATACACGAGTCGAGGATCTCTATGAACTGCCAAAAGCGGATCTCAACATAACCGATTACCCGATGGAGTGGGCAAA
>JAYEFS010000104.1:0-4616 GCA_034658695.1 Methanobacteriota archaeon
TTTCCAAAATCCAGGGTAGTTTCCTGACACGGAAATTATGCATCGTCCGCACGCGTTTTCAATTTTCATTCCAATTTTCTTTGTTACCACGAAAACAGTATCAGTAGACGTCCGAGGAAACTACTTCAGATTTTAGAGGTAAATACACAAGAAACGCCGAAATATAGCTATATCTACCCGGTTGATTCCAATGTTCAAACAACCAAACAGCTTCGCGCCACTTGGTCCCACCACCCAAACAAGCTCCGGGAATTTCAGTTTCGACAAGTCTCGCGTTCATGTGGCTTTTGGGGCTGAAGTGGACATCGAACCAATGTGCCAGTGCCTCGAGAATGCCACCTGCAAATGGTTTATCTCGTTCAAGGAAGTGCCCCACACGGTAATACTTAGCAAAATGTTCTGCTACACCGGTTTTTGTCGGGGCGATGAATAAGTTGCCTTCTGCGTTCTTTTCAGTTTTTATCCACCCCGGCTTAACGATTCGATCAAGATCTCTCTCAGAGGACGACATCCGCAAACCAAATTGATTCTTTATCACCGCTTCAATCGCAAGTCTGGAACGTGGACGCCACGGGTCTTCCGGTGGCAATGTGAGCAATAGCAGATCCATAAATCTAAACTTTAGTCGTGTCATCTCTTGCAGCACCCTCCAAAACCAATCGTGGCGACGCCGTACAACATCATGAGCGCATCGGAGGTGCGCGAGGTACGAGTGAGTCCCATCATCGGAAGCATTCTCCACCAGCCCCACCCCTGCCCCCTATACCTCTTCCATATCTCCTGCAAATCCCTTCCCTCGGCAGACGGATATTCAATATACCTTCTACTCAACTCATCCGGAATCTCTCTCATCATCCGTACCGTATCGAATTTTTCTGATTCTGATGGCTTCTGTGGTTTCCAATCCTTGCGCCCTTGCGTCATCGCGTCTTTCTCGTTCCTCTGATATAACGCAAGGTCGCAGAGACGCAAAGTTGAGAGAGATACGCCCGCGTTTTTTGCATACGCGAGGGAGCTACCGGTAGCGACCACAGAAAACGTCAGAACCAGAAGAGATAGTGGGGCTGGTGCGATTCGAACACACGATCGACGGGTCTCTCCGAACCCTCTCTGGTTGAGGAAAGCACGAGTCAGTGCTCCAACGGCTCCTCACACGCCTGCCCCGTCGGGCGGGCATCAGTAGACCCGTTGTTCATCATTTATCCGCTGGAGCCCGTCGCCATACCTGGCTAGGCCACAGCCCCGCGTGGGCCCGATGCGATTCGAACGCATGATCCCCGCCGTGTAAAGGCGGTGTCATAACCGACTAGACCACGGGCCCTGCATGTTGACAGGTGACGTTATGCTTCATAAAATATTCGGTTATGAGTCTCATTTATATCGGTGCGGAGCATAGATATTCGCATGACAGAACCATCCCAAACCGATCTCTCTGAGACGTACCGCAATGCCGGGACGATCATAAGTTCCATAGTGGGCGAGGTTGGAAAGGTCATTGTCGGTCAGAAGGATGCTCTGGAAGACCTGCTGATATCGCTGCTCTCTAACGGGCACGCACTCATAGAGAGCAATCCGGGTCTCGGAAAGACGCTCATGATCAACACGTTATCAAAGGCGATGGACCTATCGTTCAACCGGATCCAGTGCACGCCTGATCTGATGCCGTCCGATATCACAGGCACGATGATTGTGGAAGAGCACGCCGGGGAAAAGCAATTCCGGTTCGAGCGCGGTCCCGTCTTCGCAAACATCGTTCTCGCAGATGAGATCAACCGTGCGTCTCCGAAGACACAGAGCGCGTTTCTCGAGGCGATGCAGGAGAAGCAGATCACCGCCGGAAACGAGACATACAAACTGGATGTTCCGTTCTTTATTCTTGCCACGCAGAACCCAATTGAGATGGAAGGGACATTTCCGCTCCCGGAGGCGCAGCTTGATCGGTTCCTGATGAAGGTTTTGATGACTTACCCGGCTCCGGAAGAGGAGCGCGTCATAGTGGAGCGGTACACGGCGGCATCCGAACCGGACGTACAGAGGGTCGTCCAAAAGGATGTGCTCCTGAAGTTGCAGCGTCTGGTAAGACAGGTTCCTATTTCTGATGAACTGACCTCGCATGCCATTAACATCGTCACTGCAACTCGTAACTGGAATAACCTCGAATACGGGGCGTCTCCACGTGCCTCGATCTCCCTGATACTGACATCGAAGGCGAGAGCGCTTATCCACGGTCGCAACTTCGTATCCAGTGAAGACCTACATGCGATGGCGTGCCCTGTCCTGCGCCACCGGGTCATTCTGACGTTCGAGGCAGAGAGGACAGGGACCACCCAGGATCAGGTGATACTGGAGATTACGAAGGGTGTGAAGTAGCGTGAGTGCGTGCATCTGTTGCGCTGTCGATGGATTACCCTTATTATGTCAGATATGTAAGTTGGATAGCAGGTGAAAGAAACAATGAAAATGCCAGCAACTTTTCGAACGCATTGCCCATATTGTAACAAGCATACGAAACACAAGGTCGAGCGTGTGAAACCGAAGAAAGCATCATCCATGACCAGAATCGTGCGGCAGAAGAAGCGGCAGACGAGCATTGGAAACAGCGGTAAGTTCTCGAAGGTTCCGGGAGGCGATAAGCCAACCAAAAAGGTCCATCTTAGATACCGCTGCACCGAATGCGGCAAGGCACATGTGCGAAAATGCTTCAGAGCAGCCAAGTTTGAACTGGTGGAATCATAATGAACCCGAATAAACAGATCGTACCGACTCCGAGGAGCAGGTTTTTGCGCGTCAAATGCACTGATTGCGAACACGAACAGGTAATCTTCGGAAACGCCAGCACCGTGGTCACCTGCATCGTTTGCGGGCGGACACTCGCAGAGCCAACAGGCGGTAGATCGAAGATACTCACCCCGATTGTTGAAGTTTTGGAGTGAGACGATGCGAGAGTGGCCCAAATCAGGTGATCTCGTTGTATGCACCGTTTCGAAGGTGATGGACTTTGGCGTGATCGCGAAACTGGATGAATACGGCGGAAAGGAGGGCATGATCCACATCTCCGAGGTTGCTTCAGGGTGGGTGAAGTATATCAGAGATTACCTGCGCGAGGGTCAGAAGATCGTCTGCAAGGTGCTTGCTGTCAACCCAAAGCGCGGTCACATTGATCTCTCGTACAAGGATGTGAATGAGCACCAGCGGAAGGGAAAGATTCAAGAATGGAAGAGCGAGCTTCGTGCCGAGAAGTGGATCGGCTTTGCAGTCGGTGATGGCAACGATGATATTAAGCGAAGTATCTGCATTGCATTGCTAGACTCGTTTGGCAGTCTGTATACTGCGTTTGAAGAGGCTGTAGTCTCTGGACAGTCGGTATTGATCGATTCCGGAATCGAAGAGGAGTATGCCGTAAAGATTGCCGAGATCGCAGCCGAGAACGTGAAGATTCCGTCCGTGGACATCACGGGTTTTCTTGATATGACCTGCCCTGCCCCGGATGGGGTGGACGCGATCAAACAAGCGCTTGCTGCGGCTGCGAAAGCCGTTGATGGCGAGGGAGATGACATTGAGCTCACAATCAACTATGTCGGAGCGCCGAGATATCGCATTCATGTCACCGCGCCCGACTACAAACTGGCAGAAAAAGCATTAAAAAGCTCTGCTCAGCGGGCGATCGATGAGATACGGCGTCTGGATGGTGTCGGCGAATTCCGCAGACGCGAAGAGCGAGTGCAGTAGGGAGTCGTGCGGTTTTGAAGTCGAAAATTCTTAAATGCCGGGAGTGCAACCGATACACGCTGAAAACAATCTGTCCAGCGTGCGGTTCTGACGCCCTAAACCCGCGTCCGGCAAGATATTCGCCAGAGGATCGGTATGGCGTGTACCGGCGCCGGATGAAGAAATTTTACGATGATAGACAAACTTGACGAGGTCGACAGGCGGCTGATAAATACTATTCAGCTCGACTTTCCGCTGAATTCCCGCCCTTTTCTGGCACTCGGGGATCAAATTGGCATATCAGAGACGGATGTGATCGACCATCTCAAAAGACTCACGGATGTCGGCGTAATCCGGAAGATTGGTCCCATCATCAACACAGCCAGGATTGGCGGATCCAGCACACTCATTGCGATGCGGGTTTCAGATGATGCAATCGACGAGGTCGCAGCACAAATCAATGAGTTTGACGAGGTCTCCCACAATTACCTGCGCCCGGGCAGTTACAATATGTGGTTCACAGTCTCCGCAAGAAGCGAAGAGCGGTTGCACGAGCTGATACGCGAAATTGATGCACTCGGGTACCCATTCCTTGATCTTCCTGTGAAGCGGCTGTTCAAGATCGGAGTGAGGTTTGAGGTATGATCAATCAAGGCGGTAGGGATGTGCGGATAGACGAATCAGACCTGAAACTGATAAGACTGACACAGGATGGAATCGAACTCGTTCCGAACCCGTTCAAAGAGATCGCAGACGAACTCGACGTCTCCGAAGACGAAGTGACCGATCGGATCGAGTCGTTGATTGAGCGCGGCATTATACGCACGTTCCAGGCACACATCGCATTCGCAACGATTCCGAGAGTACGGTGCCCAATCGATGCCCCGAACCTGCGTATAATGCCGCGC
>JAYEFS010000105.1:0-4615 GCA_034658695.1 Methanobacteriota archaeon
TTTGAAATTTTGGGTGTTTTGTTGATATCACCACTAAAAATAAATACCCTCCTTTCTTCAATACACGATACATTTCAGAGATTGATTTTTTTATATCAGCAATTTTTCCATGCTGTATCACTTGATAGCATATAATTCCATCAAAACACTCATCATCATATAGAAGTTTAGTCATATCACATAATCTAAATTCATTGTCAACCAAAATTTCTTTAATAATCGTTAAAGCATCTTCAGAATTATCACAACCATGTACTTCAAAACTTTCTTTCACCAAAAGTGTTGTATGCCTTCCAGTGCCACAGCCTAAATCAAGAATTTTTTTTGATCCTTTTTCCTTAAAAAATTCGATAGCTTCCAATACTTTTTTTGAAGGTTCTTTTTGTACTATTCCCTTTTCTTTATACAATGTATTCCAATCTTTCATGAAATTAGAATAAGCTTTAGTTTGTTATAAATCCTTCCATAGGCGACCCCATAGATTCCTTTATTTGATTGCACTCCGTGCTTTATGAAATGAAAACCCAAAATCACTAAACCCCGGACTTAAGTCCAATGCCGGTACACCCGCGTTTTCGCATTCTCCTGATTCTGCATATATCTCCCCACAACCACCCCTCCATGCCCGACTGATCCATGGAACTCAGATGGTGTCCATAGACTTTTGCCCACCATTCTTTGAGCTGTGGAAAACGCGCTCACGCAGTTCTCTCTGTTCCATACACAATAACCGAGAGCACATCCCATATAATCCTTGCGAGAATATCTTGGCAGATGTTTTATAAAAATACGAAACCCCCCACCACAAAGCACCGCCAGGATGAGCAACCCCCTCCCGAGTTCGCGCACAAACCGCGCCATGCCGGATGCGACATCAGGGTCTCTCGTGGATCGCAACCCTCTTCTGTGCGATCTTGAACTGCACATCGATCATTGCATCGATGAGCCGTCCCCTCTCCTTTCGCAGTTCATCTGGAATCGGTCGTCCCGAGAGGTGGCTCACGTTCTCGATGAACCTGTCAGTGTTGGCAATGCCAATCGGGCGCGCCTGTTATCATCGGAACCTTGTGCTTTCATGTAAGATACTTTATAGCATCTCTACCGGCATGTTTACAGAGAGCGATTGAGCCTATAGAGTTTGTGGTGTCTGCGATCTCATTTATATTTGCGCGGTTAGGAGAGGTGTTCACCAAACCCGGTCAGAATGTGTCGAATCTGCTCCGCCGAGATGTCCGATTGATCCAACTTGGAATAAATCGTCACAAGAATGATGTTTTTATGTGTCTTGAGGTGGTAGATCAGGCGATAGCCAGAACGTTTACCTTTTTGGATATCACTATTGCGAACGCGTACCTTGAATATGGTATAGTGTGTCCTTGGCACCTGGTTCCCCATAACCTCACCTGCCTGAAGTTGGTCAATAACCGGCTGAACGTCAGAGCGAATGTGCCGGTACTTCTTTGCAAGTGCTCGCAGATTACGCTTGAATTCTTGAGTATACTCAACTCGCATCGATTCGGCTGGCTCACTCTTCAACGATTCCATCCCACAATTCAGACACTGGCCGTGTTTCGCCTGCCATCGTTTCCTTCCAGCCCTGGCGGAAGCTATCCTCTGCTGGCTTTAACATTACGCTCTCACGAAACAATCGGACAATCTGAAGCAGGTTTGGTAGATATTCTTGTGGTGTTTCTTTGATTTCACGAATTAGCCGATTTTCGTAGGCGGTAATTTCAGTTGACATGATCGCTTCTCCTTCTAATTGCACATTTCATCTAACTGGTATTTGGGTTTTTCGGATGTGTTTGCGAAGCTTACTCTTCCTGGCAAGTGTAGAGCCAAGGCGTACGCTCTCAAATGTGGCAGTGGTTGGATACGTTTCTGCTCTTGCCCCCATCTTTCCAGCCCTTTTATACCATATCCTGCCTTTTCAAGACGCTCATCCATGAGTATTGGCCATATAGCCAATCAAGAGGAGAGTGATAATGCATACATGCCCACAACGCTACAAGCCCCCTCTAAAGATGAACCTGGTCCACGTTCATCGCTATATCGAGGTCAGGATCCTTACAGGTCTTACGGATAATCCCCTCCAGTGATAGCGCGACCGTCATCCCGACCAGAATCTTCCCGCGATATTTTGGCAAAAAGACCGTGTGGTCCATCGAGAGTGTTACCGTGTGTCGATCATGGCGGGGTGCTCCCCACCCCATACACACTAACTGGGATTACATTGCATAAGCCTTGTGAGATTACCTTGGCAGACTCCCTATAAAAATACGAAAACCCCATACGCCACAAAGCACCGCCAGGATGAGCATCCTCATCCCGAACAGTGCCATGCATTCACGCCGCGTCCGCACGATCCAGAATCGCGTTCGTGATCAGGTCCACGAGGTTGATCCCGCCATTGTACCCGATGATCGCTCTTCGCTGGTAGCCAACCCGGTCGAAGACAGGAAACCCGATCCTCGCGAAAGCGATCTTCTCGTCGTCTCCGATATATTTCGCTTGCGAGTTCCCCATCACCAGATCGACGCCAACCGCTTTCACAGCCTCATGCAGCTCGTAGAGGTCGCATCCCGAGATGATCTCGATCTCATGCCCGGTCTGGCTTGCGACCGCCTGCACATCCGCAACAAACTCCTTGCTCGCAGTTCCGGTCGCAATGATCGCAGGCTCCATCCCGAGTTCATGCACAAACCGTGCCATGCCGGATGCAACATCAGGGTCTCTCGTGGATCGCAACCCTCTTCTGTGCGATCTTGAAATGCACATCGATCATTGCATCGATGAGCCGCCCCCTATCCTTTCGCAGTTCATCCGGAATCGGTCTTCCCGAGAGGTGGCTCACGTTCTCGAGGAACGCGTCGGTGTTGGCAACGCCAATCGGGCATGAACCTGAGATCATCGGCACCTTGTGTTTACTTGCAAGATACTTTACAGCCGCTCCACCTGCATGTTTGCAGAGTGCAATCGATCCAATCGAGTTTGCCGTGTCAGCAATCTCGGCAAGCGTTGTCCCGCCGTTCGGAAACCGTGGTCTCGGCAGTATCAGCGGAGCATCAAGCGTCTCTGAGATGTCTGTTAAGATGATCGCTTTGACCCTTATTGCAGCAAGCATACCTTTGAGTTCCCTGATATCTCCCGGGTTTAAGAGTCCAACAGCGATATTAATCTTATTGTTGGGTCCGGTCTGCTCTGCAAGGTGTGTCACCAGTGCTTTCACTGCGTTGTCGTATCCTGTGACATGAGAACCGATATAACTCGGTGTGTGCATAGGGACCATTGTTGTAGGTAGGTCGATCTTTCGGAGGATTCCGTCAACATCGTCCCCGATCGTCTCTGATAGGCAGGTTGTGAGAACTGCGATCAGTTCCGGCTGCCTTCTTGCCACAAGCGCGTGTACTCCTTTGATGAGGTTGTCTGCTCCGCCAAAGACCGCAGCATCCTCGCCAAGCGAACTTAGTGCGATCTCGACCGGCTCCTGGAAGTGCCGGTTGAACATCCGCATCGGATAGGCTGCGCAGCCCTGCGATCCGTGTACAAGCGAGATTGCGCCGTGCACGCCAAGCACCGCCTGCATCGCACCGATCGGCTGGCATATCATGCCTGGATTGATCGTGACCGATCTCTTTGCCTTTGCTTTTGTCTTCGTCTTTGTCTCTGTTTTCGCTTTCGCTGTTGTCTTGGTCATGCTCTTCCCTCGATTAATTTCCATGCCGGATGGTTGATCGTCGTGTGTATATCCCGTGCGAATTTTACAAATCCGCTGTACACGGCATACGGTCCTCTCTCGTACGAGTGACCATTGACGAACGGCACCCCGAGTTTGTATGCAAGGAACTTCTCCTTGAGTCCCGAGATGAAGAGGTCGGGCTTGTATCCAAGGAGAATCTCCCGCAGTTCAACAGAGTTCGGGTTGTCGATCACAAGAGCTCCATCGCCGATCCGTTCGATGATCTTCTCATAGTCATCGGTGTGCCCGAACGTCGTTGCAGCGCCTACTACCTCCATTCCGAGTTCCTCCATCAGCTTGATCCAGTGCCACGCACGCGGCGCACCCTGATAGATGAAGACTCGTTTTCCACGGAGTTGTTCTTTGTAATACTCAATTTCAGGCAGTATCTTGGAGACTTCCCTCTCTATAACCTCCTCCGCCTTATCTTCAAATCCGAAGAAAGCTGCTACATCACGAAGAGCCTTTGATGTCTGTGTGATTCCGAATAGGGAGACCGGCATGTATGGAAGCTCGTATTTCTCCTCCATCAACTCGCAGATATACGGGGTCGACCTCTGGCAGTGCATGACATTCAGCTTCGCCCTGTGTGCCACCGCGAGATCGTTAATCGATGCGTTCCCTGTGAACGTGCAGAGAATCCGGAGTCCCATCGCTTCGAAGAGCGGTTCGATGATCCAGAGGTCTCCCTGGATGTTGTAGTCCCCGATGATGTTGATGTCATACGGGGTGACCTTGTCAGGCTCCTTTGTGCCGACGATCCTATCAAAGATGCCGTCGTTTGCGATGTGGTGTCCGAGCGACTGGCTTACACCCCTGAAACCCTCGCAGCTGAACGGAATCACAGGGACTCCGATCTCTTTTGCTGCGTTCTTG
>JAYEFS010000106.1:0-4602 GCA_034658695.1 Methanobacteriota archaeon
GGTGCAAGAAAAACCAGTAGCAATCGGTTCAATCCAATTGGAAAGATGCTTTCGCTCCAGTACTAAAATGAAACAAAAATGGGACCAATTCAGTACGGGGTATACACATCCTTTCATCACCCTATGCGATGACTATCAGGTTAGAGCATGATGGACGGGTCTACGGCATGCTCTCGGTCTCGATTCCGACCAGTTTCATCGCAGATGCGGAAGAACAGGTTCTCTTCGGAGAGATCGGCTTTGCGCTGCACGGAATGGAACTTGAGTCGGAGGGGGTGCGGAGAGTGCGGGGTAGGCGCTTTTGAAACTCAGGGGATGCCAGGTTAAACCGCTGAAACCGCGGTGGTGATGAAACGTCTTGAGATGGGTGTGAATAGTATGGCAGCCAGATTCGTTGACCCGGAGCACATCACTATCCCGAAAGGGTAAGAGCAATTACGTATAGCAACACTATTCTATCAAAACTGGTATGCTAAAAACTCGCGAGTGTGTCAAAAGCATACTCGATTCACACAATGGTCAAATCATGTCAGCAATATTGATCGCAGGAACTCACAGCGGCGTTGGCAAGACCACCGTCGCAATGGCGCTGATGGCTGCATTCGCACGCAGATTGCGGGTTGCGCCGTTCAAGATCGGACCCGATTACATCGACCCGAGCCACCACACCGCGATATGCGGGCGCCCATCCAGAAACCTGGACATCTTCATGATGGGGGAAGACGGTGTCCGCAGGACGTTCGCCGCAGAATCAGCGGGCTCCGATATTAGTGTAATTGAGGGCGCAATGGGCTTGTACGATGGCATGGGCGAGAGCGACACCGCATCGGCCGCGCATGTCGCAAGAGTGCTCGGTGTGCCGGTTATCCTTGTCGTAGATGTTAAGGGCATGTCCAGAAGCGCTGCCGCACTCATCAAGGGATACTGCGACTTCGATTCCAGAATCAACGTCGCCGGCGTGATCCTGAACAGAGTGGGAAGTCCGAGGCACGGCGATATGATCAGAGGCGCGGTTCAGCAAGAACTCGAGATTCCCGTGCTTGGAGAGATACCAAAATCATCGCACATCGAGCTCCCGTCGAGACATCTCGGGTTGTACATGGCTCATGAGGGCTATCGCATGGATTATGTGCCAGCGCTGGCAGATCTTGCAGAGGAGTGTATCGATCTCTCCGCGATCCAACGTATCAGTATCGCGCAGGGGGCGGATCGCGGAGCGTCAATTGAGGGGGGAGTGTGGGGCGTGGGCAAAGAGGGTGCAAGCGAACACAATGCCGATACTGGCACCGATGCCAATATCACAATCGGGATTGCCCGCGACCCAGCGTTCTGTTTCTATTATGCCGATCTGATCGACTCGTTGAGACGGCATGCAAATATCGTCTTCTTTAGCCCACTTGCGGATGATTACCTGCCTGAAGTCGATGGGCTCTATTTCGGCGGCGGGTATCCTGAGTTGTACGCAAAGGAGCTGTCATCGCACGGAAGGATCCGAAGGCAGATCAGAGATGCAGCATCCGACGGGATTCCGATTTATGGCGAGTGTGGGGGCATGATCTACCTCTGCGAGTCGCTTGTGGACCTGGAGGAGAAGACGTTTCCGATGGCAGGCGTCTTTCCGGCGCAGACGCTGATGACCGCAAGGCTGCAGGCGCTCGGATACACCGACGCAATCGTATCCGATAACCCGGTTGTAGGTGCGGGCAGGATCAAGGGGCACGAGTTTCATTATTCGGTGACCGAGTGCGCCCCTGACGTCAGATTTGCCTACCGGATGAACCGCGGCAAGGGGATCATGGACGGGATGGACGGGATGCTCGAGCATGCTGCGCTCGGAAGTTACATGCATGCGCCGCCAGGTCTCGATGTGAGCCGGTTCGTTGATTCGTGCAGACGATCTGCTCACGGAAGCTCAAGTGGCTCTGCTGTGAACTTGTGAAGTTGTGAAATCCAAAAAAACCTCACGCCACGCTTTCCGCAATCACCAACACTTTCGCATTTTTGCAGGAATGATCTGATACCTGAGTACTTGAGACAAGAAGGCAGATAGAATGATTAGATCAGAAAATATACGATCTCAATAACCGTCCACTTTTTCATCCACGATATTGTGGATGGTTCCAGTCGAAAGGATCTCGTTGAAGGGTAGTCCCGCAGTTTATACAAAGCGACTCCTGATTGCATCTATCTGGCGGGAAATCCGTTTGTGGATGGGATCAAACATGGTTGGCACATCATTTGTGGAGCCATAATAATTTATGAATCCTCATGCTAACATAATGGGATACCAATCACAGTTACTTTATCAATTCTATTGTATTACGTGACTTTCGGGTATATGCATAGTAGCGGCAAGTTAAATTAGACAAGCTTGAAGTTATACGTACATCCATTCAAATCTTCAACCCCCATATGATTAATTGAATCGAGTGCTGAATCTAATTTCTCCATGATATCTTGTTGTTTTGGATTTCTCTTTATAAATATATTTCGGCATCCATTTTCAATTCTTACTTCACCTTGAAGATCAAATATCACCTCAAAAAGCCGCTGTAGCGTCATTTTCTCACCGTTGAAACATTCATCCAGCAAGTAACAGCAGATATTTGCAAAGGAAATCTTGAAGCATGTCATGATCTGGTCCAGCCCCACATCCACACTATATATCTTCTTCTTATCTATGATTCTTGCAAGTTCATCTTTCTTTTTCTTCAGTGATGTAAACTGTTTGAAGGATTGCGATGTGTGGTGGGTAGCACACTGGACGTAGTTAGTATGAGATGGTATGATTATGTAATCGGGTCTCGTACTGGTTTGTGGACGATTATGTTTAGCGCGGACGTGCTCTCGCTGCTTGCGTGCACGAGCAAGGGGGCAGCGGAACGTCGGGCGCATTGGCGGGCAGTTCCGGGCAAGATTGCATACGTTTTTGCGAAGAGTGAAATTTCGTAGCACAAATTACGGAAGGTTTATGTAGGGGGGCAGTTTAGAATGTGCCCGTTCTGGTGTAGGTGTAGAGAGCAATCGATTGGTGTGTGCATGAAGCACGAAGTTTCGATGAACTAATCTTACGCAAGCAGACACCTGCACCGAAGAGGGGCGACATAAGAACAAAGGAGTACTATAAATGGAAATACGAGGAATCGTAACAACGACAGTGCTAATCTTAGCACTCATTACCATATCTACAGCATCTGCTGCGCCCATTTGCTGGGTAGCGAACACAGATTGGGATGTTCCGTATGTAGGGCAGTATGCAGCACCGGCATTCGCGGATCTGGATAACGATGGCGACTATGACCTGCTGATCGGTGAAGAGTATGGTGAGTCTTATGGCTACGAGAACACAGGCAACGCAAGCAATCCCAATTGGACAGCGAACACAGGTTGGGATGCCCCGGATGTAGGGTGGTATGCATTACCGGCGTTCGCAGATCTGGATAACGATGGCGACTATGACCTGCTGATCGGTGAAGAGTATGGCGTTTATGGCTACGAGAACACAGGCAGCGCAAGCAGTCCTGATTGGACAGCGAACACAGGTTGGGATGTTCCGGATGTAGGGACGTATGCAACACCGGCATTCGCGGATCTGGATGGTGATGGCGACTATGACCTGCTGATCGGTGAATCTGATGGTGTGTCTTATGGCTACGAGAACACCGCCCCCCCCCCAGACCCCCAGACCCAGTAAACCTCGCAAACACGACAGGTGGCGGCTACCTGGACTACTGGGTCAACTACACATGGTCTGCCGGAACCGGTAACGTGACAGACTCCTACAACGTCATGCTGAACGGCACATGGACGAACGGAACAGAAGCGACGTTCATGAATGTGAGTGTGAGTCCATGTGATTGGGCAAACATCACGGTCTTTGCGTATAACGCGTCAGGCACAGGAACGCTCTCAGCAGGAAGTGTCAGTGACAACGTGCAGGCACCATGCGACATCACCCCGCCTGTGATCACCATCACAACGCCGGTGCCGTACGGGCTCTACACCGTGGGAATGACGCTTAACTTCTCTGCAACCGATAGTGGGAGCGGCGTTGCCACCATCGCTGGCAACCTGACAAACACTATCGATGTGTCACAGAACGTTGATAGCGGCTTTGCACCTGCAGTCGGCGCCTACACGCTGGTTGTAACAGCTACCGATAACGCGAGCAACACAAACGTTAGCGATCCGGTCTTCTTTGTGGTCTACGACCCCAACGGCGGTCATGCGACAGGCGGCGGCTGGTTCTATCCGGATGAAAACAGCACACTTCCAGGCGGCAAAGCCAACTTCGGGTTCACAGCCAAGTACAAGGACAACAGCTCCACAGGCAAGCTGAACTTCCAGTACAGCGATGCCGGCATCCATCTCAAGAGCACATCCATCGACTGGCTGACGATCAGCAGTGTGAGCGCCCAGTTCCAGGGCAACGGAACGATCAACGACGATGGCTTGTACACCTTCAAGGTGCATGCGAAGGACAACGGCGAGCCTGGTGCGGATACCGATCACTTCGATATCAAGATCTGGAACGGCACCGATACCGAGGCTGATCCGTACCACAAGGCAAAGAACACGATCGCAGGCGGGAATATCGAGGTT
>JAYEFS010000107.1:0-17158 GCA_034658695.1 Methanobacteriota archaeon
AACGTTCCACTACTACATAACACTACCGCTTTTCACAAAGAACATCTATTCAAGCGATATTGGTAAAATGATACGATGTGAGGGGGTTTTAGTGATCTACAAATCCAACCTCATTCTGACGCCATAGGTTCAAAACGGCGTCCCTTCGTTCCTCCAAGCCGAGTTCGATCAGCACCTCATCTTGTAGGGATTGTTCCAGCACACCTTTGACCCAGGAATCCTTGACCAGTTTGAGCATACCCTGCCGGTTGCGCTCTTCGCGGGCAGATTTTGTTTTTTCGGAGGTGGGAATACTTACAGGAGTATCACTAACGGCGAATGAACTTACGAAGGCGACAATTGCAGCCACAACGGGCACCCAAGGGTAACTACTCACCCCCTCTAATCGGGGATACCGATAGCGAAAAGTTGTTTGCCTGCTTTTTGAGAAGCATTGACCGCCGCAGTCTTCCGCAGTCGATTTCACCAAATCACAAGACCGAACAGCAGCAAATTTTAGATTACAAGCAAAGCCTCTTGATAGTGTTTCAATGGGGGTGAGTAGTTACACCCAAGGTTCATATTTAGGGTTGAAGATGCAAATAATGGCAACGATCAAAGATGCGCCAGCAATGACACGCAATATCAATCGCCATGATACCGAGGGCATTGTTTCACCTTACGTCTACAATTGTCATTAGTATTAACTCTACATCCCACACCCGGAGGAATGACCAGAACCCCCCTCCTAATTGAATGTGATCTGCACCGCATCGTCTTTCATATCTTCGAAATATTCTGCCGAATCATGAGTATCCCAGAATTCCCGCATCTCCTGTTCCGTCCTGAATCCTGGAATCTTTGCCATGCACCCCATGCCCACAATCAAACATCCAGATTCTCGACTTCCCGCGCATGCTTCTCGATAAACGCCCGTCTCGGCTCGACTGCATCCCCCATCAGTATCGTGAACATCCTGTCAGCCTCCATTGCGTCCTCGATTGTCACCTGAAGCATCGTCCGCGTCTCGGGATCCATCGTCGTCTCCCAGAGCTGTGACGGGTTCATCTCGCCGAGACCTTTGTACCGCTGCACAGTGATGCTGTCTTTCCCGATCTCCGCCCGTATCGCGTCCAGTTCCTCGTCTGTAAACGCATACCGCCGGACCTTTCCTTTCTTGACCTGGTAGAGTGGTGGCTGTGCGATGTAGACGTATCCCGCCTCGATCAATTCGGGCATGTAGCGGTACAGAAACGTCAAAAGAAGCGTTCTGATGTGAGATCCGTCAACATCAGCATCTGTCATTATTACCGCGTGGTGGTACCGCGCCTTCTCAATATTAAACTCATCCCCAATCCCGGTCCCAAACGCTGTTATCATCGTCCGAATTTCGTTGTTGCGCAGGATTTTATGGAGTCTCGCCTTCTCAACATTCAGAATCTTGCCTCTGAGTGGCAGAATCGCCTGGAACTTCCTATCCCGTCCCTGCTTGGCCGAACCCCCCGCGCTGTCGCCCTCAACCAGATATATCTCGCTCTTTGCCGGATCCCGCTCAGAACAATCAGCCAGTTTCCCGGGAAGACTCCCTGATTCGAGCGCGGTTTTGCGTCGTGTGAGCTCCCGCGCCTTCTTTGCAGCAGACCACGCTTTGGCTGCTTCTATTATCTTCTCTATTACCTTTTTAGCTGTTTTCGGGTTCTCTTCGAGAAATTCATCGAGTCCCTCACCAGCAAGCGACTGGACAAGTCCTTTTACCTCGATGTTACCGAGTTTCATCTTGGTCTGACCTTCAAATTGGGGGCTTGCGAGTCTCACGCTGATTACCGCGGTCAGACCCTCAAGCGTGTCCCTTCCGCTGATATCGCCGTTCTTTACGAGGTTGTTCTCCTTCGCATACTTGTTAATCGACCGTGTGAGCGCGGTCTTGAAGCCGCTCAGATGAGTCCCGCCTTCCGTTGTGTTGATGCTGTTCACGAATGAGCGGACATTATCCGAGTATCCCTCGTTGTACTGGATTGCAATCTCGATATCAGTGTCGTCCTTCTGTTTCTTGAAATATGCAGGAGCGTGAAGCGTGCTTTTATTTTCGTTCAGGTACTCAACAAACGACATGATCCCACCGTCAAAATGGTGCGTATCCCCTGATTCGGGGTATGGCTCACCACGCTCGTCCCTGATTGTGATCCGCACGCCGTGGTTAAGATATGCAAGTTCGCGGAGACGTTTAGAAAGCGTGTCAAAAGAGAATTCAGTCTCTTCGAAGATTCTGGGGTCTGGCTTAAATGTTATCGCGGTTCCTGTGCGGTCGGTCTCTCCTGTAACTTTTAGATCGTACTTCGGAGCCCCGCGCACGTATTCCTGTACGTGGACACTTCCGTTCTTGTGGATCTCGACGCGTAGCCACTCAGATAGCGCGTTCACGACAGAGACACCGACACCATGCAGACCACCGGAGACCTTGTATGTACTTTTATCGAATTTTCCTCCGGCATGGAGCACTGTCATCACAATCTCGACAGCAGGCTTTCCATAATCCTCGATTACGTACACCGGAATCCCCCTGCCATCATCAGATACCGTGACAGAGCCGTCCCGGTTCAATGTTACCGCAATTTCAGTACAGTACCCTGCCATCGCCTCATCGATGCTGTTATCGACGACCTCGCTCACGAGATGGTGCAGCCCGACAGGTCCGGTGCTTCCGATGTACATCCCGGGCAGGGATCGCACCGCTTCAAGTCCGTCCAGCACCCGGATCTGCTCTTCGTTCTCCATGGGGTATTATCGATGCGAGAGGTCGTAAAGTTATTGGGCGAGGATGGGGTCATTCGGCGAAGGCGGGGTCCTAAAGACACCGGAAACATCGCAACGTTTCTGATTCTGATGGATTTTCCAACCTTTGCGCCTTTGCGCCCTCGCGTCTTTGCGTTCCTTTGATTTAACGAGAACGTCGAGAGAGACGCAAAGACGAAGGAGTGGCGCCCACGATTACTACAACGTGGTGGGTGGGCTACTGCTATCGACCACAGAAAACGTAGAACCAGCAACGTTTCATAACATAAGGACGCCCCGGGATTGCCCGGACGACTTTTCGGAACCGCGCAGCAGAACCCCGGTCCAACTCGTGGCGTTAGATTTTGGGCGTGCTCGGAAGCATTTCCGGAGATTTGCCCCATATATGCCGGGGTTGCGAGCACATTCAAGTGTTCACCGAAAAATAAAGTAACAAAGTTAGTCTGATGACACTCCACATCCCTTGTATTCGTGCAATTCATTTATTCGCGCCATTCGTGATCCCTTACGCCAATTTTATCACGAATGGGCGAATGATACGAATTTTAACAGGTTATTTTGGCAAGTCCCAATATCCACGACGGATCACACAAACATGCCGTGCGGCTCATTTTCGCTCTTCTTCGCCAACTTATCCAGCGCATTTCGGAAGTCATCCATCGAGACCGCACGCCGCTTCTCGCGTATCGCATTCATGCCGGCTTCGGTTGTCATGATCTTCAGATCAGCGCCCGCCGCACCGTCTGTGAGCTTGGCAATAGCAGGGAGATCGACATCATCAGCAAGCGACATATTCTTCGTGTGGATCGCAAGAATCTGTTTTCTCCCATCCTCATTCGGACACGGGATCTCAATTACCCGGTCAAAGCGACCCGGGCGCAGCAGCGCGGGGTCGAGTAGGTCGATCCGGTTCGTCGCTGCCATCACACGGACATTGCCCCGTTCCCCAAAGCCGTCCAGTTCGGTTAAGATCTGGGTCATGGTGCGGTTCACCTCTGCCGAGCCCACAGTCCCGTCATGCGTGCGCCTGCCGCCTACGGCATCGATCTCATCGACGAAGAGAATCGCTGGCGACTTGTCCCGTGCGAGCTGGAAGACGTCCCGCACGAGGCGGGCGCCCTCGCCAATGTACTTGTGCACCAGTTCCGATCCTGACATCTTGATGAATGTCGCATCGGCATGGTGCGCCACCGCCTTTGCGAGCAGTGTCTTTCCGGTGCCTGGGGGTCCGTACAGGAGCACGCCACTTGGCGGCTCGACCCCGACATCCTTGAAGATCTCAGGAGAGGTCAGTGGCAGCTCCACAGTCTCTCTCACATCCTGAATCTGCTTTTCGAGACCGCCTACCAGCTCATACGTGGCGTCCGGGGCATCGATCACCTCCATTATCAATGCACGCTTATCCAGCGTCCCTGAGAGGATGCGTATGATGTTCAGGTCGTTATTTATGGCAACACGCATCCCCACTTCCAGAGGGTTCTTGTCATATTCGACAAGATACTCCTGATTGTTTCCGTGCTGCCTGATCAGCGCCTCCCCGCCATCGCGCACCTCAAGAACGCTTGCGAGAAAGAGCGGGGGCTTCACAGAGTCTTCGATACGTTTCTTGAGAATCAGTACCTGTTTCTGAAGGCTTTCGTTTGCAACCTTGAAATCGAGCAATCGCGCCTGATACTCACTGTTCTCGACGCGAAGCGTGGTAATTTCACTGTGCAGTGACGCTATCGTGTTCATCAGGTCTATGGCACCGTAATCGATCTGATCGGTAATCTCTGGTAGGGCTGCTCTCGTTGCTTCCACTTCTGCGATCTCGGACATACTTATGAAGATGACGTTTCCGGATATAAGTTTTGCATAGATGAGAGTCTCCGGAACATGGGATCGATATTACACAGTATGAACCATGTACGTGTTTATCCAGCCAAGATTACACAGTCTGCGAAGCAGCGGCGCAGCCATCTCCACAAGATTTTCGTGTTGATCTCGTGTAATCTCGTGGTTATATATGCGGATGTTTACATAATACTGAGTAAGTACAGTCTCCACACCCATTTCCCACTAACCATCGGCTCAGACCCCTCGTTTCTCGTACAAATGCTCAAATGAAGATTTCTCCAAGTTCTGCCTCGAGGAACGGATTCATCCCGGAATTGTACCCGTGCCTTGCCTCATCAATTGTGTGCAGCGACTTCCGACCGCCGATTTTCATGTAGGTCTGCTGTGCACTCTCGTATGGGATGATCGGGTCGTTTAAGGAATGAATCATCACAAACTTTCTCGGACCAATCTCGTTCAGATACGTGTCCGGATCGACCGACCTGTAGAACCGGATCGCGTCAGGATCGGTTATCCGCCCGGAAGCGACCACTGCATCGATCCCGTACCCGCATGTGCTGATCGCAACAACACCGCGTGCGCCGGAATCGAGTGCGCAAGCGATGATTGCGAACCTGCCACCGTTGCTCTCGCCGAGATAGGCGATCCGCTCCGAATCAATTTCGGGATGCGCTCGCAGAACCGCAGCAGCGGAGATGGTGTCATACACCATTTTGTGCTCCACCGGCTCAACGCCGCTCAAGAACATCCGGAGATCAGCTTCCATATCAATTCCGCCGAGATTGCGCTGGTCGATTGCGATACTCGCGTAACCAAGATCGTACAGGTATCTGGCGAGACCCTGCTCCGCTTCCTTGGTCACAGTCGCGCCGGGAAGAAGCACGATTCCGGGGACTGCCCGGTCCATTTTTGGTATCCGGATGAGCCCCTTAATATCTGCGCCCCGGCTTTCGAATGTGACCTCATAGAGCGTGTAATTCTCTGATTCTTCGAGCGCCACTGAATGGTAATCGGGCGCGGGTTTTCCGTACTCCAGAAAGCCGTCATCGGTCACGCTCCACTCGGGTTTGTCTGTGCAGCCGGATGCAAAGAGGGCAGCGGCGACGATTGTGATTGTGATGATTGCGAATCTTGCGGTGGATGGTTGGTTCATGTGCGTAATTCCGGTCTGCTGGTTGGTTCGGTGGATTGTAGTTGGAGCCCCATTTCGCTCAGAATGGAGGTCATGGCAGGAAAGCTTATTTTGAGATTGTTTTTGTTTGCATGCATAATCAATTTCGCAGCGCCCTGCCATACGTTTCTTTTACGATACATTTCTTCGAAAAAATCCTTGAGGTGCGTCTTCTCTGGTGGAATTGTTCTCTTCTTTTCCAGTTCTATCAATTTTGAGATCTCCTCTTCTATTTTCAAATCGATTCCATGAATCGTTACATAAATCTGCAATTTGTGAGAGCCCAATTCCCCTTTTATCATAAATGCCCCGTTAGGTGTATTGTCAGATGTTTCAATGATTTTTACATGTCCGTTCGATAATTGTCGTTCAATCATTTCTTTGATGCCAAAATTATCCAGTTCCCAACCGATGTGCTCTCTATCGATCAGGAATAGAAACGCGCTGACTTTCGGGTAGCGCGCAACAACGGTGTTGATGGAATCAAGTACTGATAGTCCGGTGTTCTTGCCGAGTGGGGATTTGGGAAACCATAAGGTGCGTGGTCCCCCGTATCGTTCTGCTATTGCCTTTAATATATAAAATTCATCGGTTCCATCGCCGGTTCCAACAAAAGACCATGGCTCTTCGGAGCTACCAACATCCTTGCTCACCCGCATTCTAAACCCCTAATGCATCTACGAGCCGCCTGGAGTCTGCATTCGCGTTCATCAGATCATCCAGTTCATCAATGGTCAGCGACTCATGAACAAGCGTGCCGTCATTCAACTTTCTCATCGGGAGGATTTGAAGATCAGCAGGATCAATTTCCAGCTCCAGCAACTGATAAAGAACATCTATGCTGTGTGTGGAGAGAACCACCTGCCAGTCTCTCTTTGCCAGCCATTCAAGCTGTGCTCCGATAAGAGTCGGATGTAATGCACTCTCAAAATCATCCCAGAGTACCATACGGGGTGAATTCACCTCCAGGAGGAGCATGGTTACAGTCGCCCTCTTTATCCCATCACCCAGATCGTCGAGTGCAATGTACATGGGAGACCCATCAGTCAGCTCTTTTCTGCAGGACAGTCCTCCCCTTTTCCATAAAACCTCTGCGTATTTCTCATCGATGCACTGATTAACGAATTCTGCGACTCGCTTATTCGCACCGCTCTTGACAATTTCCATCGCCATCGATGAGACGTATTTGGCATATTCGTCGAGGGTTTTGCCATCATTCGGGATATAGATGGAGATGTCTTTAAGATCGCGTTCATGCATATTCAGCATTTCAGAAATATTTTCGGTGGAACCCACCATTCCATCGTCGCTACGGAAGACGGTTATTCCGCCGTCACTTGCGATTTCTATGGTAAACGAAGTTTTTGTGGTAAATGAAGCCCAATTGACACCATATACAATCGTGGCGTTTCCCGAGTAGCCATAAACCAGACCGCCGCGCCCACTATGAAGTTCTCTTATCTGATCAATTTTAATCCCGTTCCGGACAGAGTCAATTTTAGGCGATGGGAAGAGATATAAGGCTTCAAGGAGGGATGATTTACCGGAATTGTTCTTCCCGATCAGAACATTGAATTTCGATAGTCTTATAGGCTCGTTGCATCTTTTGATGCCCCTGAACTCTTTGATATCGATTTCCGAAATGAACGCCCCTGACACGAGTGGTTATTTGTCTCGATGACACTTAAAGACTGTAACAGAACTTAGTCCAGGTCACTTGACCCCAGCCCAAACACGTTCGTCAGATAATACCTCGAATAGACCGCTCCGAGCGGATTATGCGCAAGCACGCGGTCCTTCACCGCAAACGTTGTAACCGGCGCATCCGAGTGCTCTGTGAATAGTATGTCGTGCCCGATGCAGAGCCCAAGAATGATATTCAGTTCGGTTTCCGCCGCATTCAGGACACTTGCCTGCCCGAGCGGATTACACATCGTCTCATGCGATTCGGGATCCCGAATCTTCACAAGCCCGAGGTCGCCCTTGTCAGTCCCGCCGACCTTACAACAGACCGAATGCACCTCAAAGTCCCGTTTTAGAAGCCTGTGCACGATATTCGCCTCTGCTGAAAATCCGATGCAGAATGCAATCCCAATCTTCTTGTATTTCATCTTTTTGCAGAAGAGGATCAGCTCTTCGAGGCGTGTGAGTTCCATATACCTAGATTCTATCCCGGCAGCAATTCGCATCGTCGCAAGCGCAGGTTCGTAGTCAATATCCGTTGCAACGTCCGTGCAACTCTTGCCTTGCGCACATTCCTTATTCTCACAGAGAGCGCATTTCATGTGACCCTAATCCATCTGCCGCACAATATCCTTTGCCCTCGTGCAACCAGCCGGACCGCACCATTAACGATCCGGGCGATATTGTGATCAACATGAGCTATACCCACCCCATCCCGCGTGACAATCCTACCCGAGTTGCATTAAATTAACCTGGTTCTGCCGTTTTCTGTGGTCGCTATCGGCAGCCTTCGCGTGTGTGGAGTCGCGGGCACCTCTCTGTGTCTCTGCGCCTTTGCGCCTTTGCGTTAAATCAGAGAAACGCCAAGGCGCGAAGGCGCAAAGGATGAATAAGTTTCTTCCGACATCTTTTGAAAACCACAGAATCCATCAGAATCAGAAATTAACCAACCATTCAGGTATCCGGGTATCGGTTTTGCAGAGTTCTTCCGGTCAGTTGAAAATATAATAAAATGCAGATGGCGCAGATTTGGTTAACCGGGTATCTGCGTGCATCTGCGGCTAATAGAACTAAAGGAAGAGAGGTTGGTGAAACGGGTCGTCAACAAAAAAAGAGTAGAAGAGGTTTAGTCGAACCTTCTTCTGATTCTACCCATAGCTATGATGCCGAGCAAGCCAACCAACGTTATTGCTCCGATCGTTGAGATGGCTGGGACATCTGACGATGTGATGGGTGCTGGTGGGGGCGGAGGTCTAACTGTAAAAGCGGCGTCATCCCCATCGCTCACCTCTCCACCACAACTGGTGGCTGTAGCGGTGAATGTGATGCTCTTGGTTCCGGTTGCACCCGCTGGAGCAGTGACAGTCACCACATTGTCGCCATCAATGACCACGTTCCAGCCATCACCCGGATCCGTTGCAGACCACGTCACAAGACGTGGAGTTATTCCGGAGAGGTGATCGTCCAGATCAAATGTCCTGAATGGTGCTCTTTGATCGGGAATGTTTTCAACTATCGGGACTGAATCGACTGTGAATGTTGCACTATCGCTGTCGATCACCTCACCATCGCCATTATAGGCTGCAAAAGCGATGGTTTCACTTCCGGTCCAGCCATCAGGATACGTGATGGATACGTTGCTATCACCGTCGATATTCACAATTAGACCGGTATTTCCACTGTAGTTGTAATGATCCACTGCGCCCGGATTCGCCACATAATCGTCCAGATCAAAAGTGTTAAAGAAGTCTCCGGCAGGTACGCACTGGTCCGGTATACCTTCAAGCTCCTGCTGCAGTTTTCCACCACCTAGCTCATAAATGGTGCAGGAATCCCATCCCGAAATCCAGATGTGTTTGTTAGGTCCAAAGCTCATTCCTTCAACAGAAGTACCGGCTGTGTATGTGAACGTGTTGTATGGGGTACGGGGTGGATCTATGACATCGCCTGAAGCATCGAGACGGTACTGGATGATCTTGTCCGATGTCATATCCAAAATGAAGAGTGAATCACCGATTATCTCCATCCCGTCGTGATGCTTTCCCGCGAGATTTGGGTGCTTGAATTGGTATGCCCAGGATGAACCATCCCATCGGTACAGTTTGCGGTTACTGGTACCAACCCACCAGTCGCCCGTTTGTGGGTTTCGTGTTAATGTCTGGGTTTTGGCAGGGGCAGGAACGGATACCGCACAGGTCTCATTGGTCCAGTCAAAGTCCCAGCGGAAGACGCCGCCGCCCTTCACAGTGCCCCATCCGGATACTTTACCGTGCGCGTTATCCGCTGCACCGTAATAGATACCGGTATCATCCACGTAGAAAGCATTGTCATGACCAGAGGCATACGTGCCCATGCTGTGGGTACTTATCTGCGTAAACGTCCTTGCAGCTATCGGACCGGTAGCATCGGGGTTATCGGGATGCATGTTGGAATCTCCAGCAGTCTCCACCCTGTAGATGTATGCTGTGTGCGCCCCTCCGTAAGAGGGACCACCTGTGAAGAATAGATATTCATCTCCCGGATCACCGAGATTTCCATTGACATCCACGTAGCCATTTACACCGGTCGTATGACCCACGCCCGGATTCCAATTTGCATACACAAAGTAGTCATCTGCAGCTTGCACACATACTGGCAATGCTACTATGGATATAGTAATCGCCAGCAGTATGTTCAATAGTTTCATATTCATGTGTTAATCGCCTTTCAGTTTATTTCGGCCGAAGCCGTGGAATAATCGTTACAATCAACGTTTGGCGGCACATAAACTTTTGGATGCCTGAACCCGACCGTGATTTCCTGATAATACTCTCGCCCTGAGCAGGTACAAAAAATCGCTTTTTATGGAGATTGGGCTTGAAGGTCTGATCATCTGTGAGATTGGCGGAGCCTTCGGGTGTTTGGTATCTTTTCCGATCGCAAGACTGCTCAATGCGTTGATTTATCGTGCGGTCGGCTTCGACGGTCTCGTTGCAATCAAGCCAGAGTTCGTGTATGTGAGTTTTTCGCTTGTGATTGTCATGGGTCTCGTCGCAACCGCGGTCTATGTTGCCGGGATCAACCGGATAACGCCGATTGACTACTCAGGGGGACGTGAACGCGAGAGCAACAGCCACGACAGGAGCAGCATACCAACCGCAATAAAGACGCCGGCGCCGTCTCCCGGACTCAGAGTCGGGTTTGGATTGTGTGCAGGATGCGGCGTTGTGGCTGTTGCGGTGGGTGTGAGTGTAGGTGAGGTTGTGGATGCATTGGAAACGGACGCATTCGATTCCGGTGTTGCATCTGGTAACGGAACCGGGTCTGGCAGGTCAGAATCAACGTACTGTCGCACATAAAAGAACACGAGATCATTCTCAGACCCGATGTATATGTTATCAATGGTTATGTTGAATATTTCATATTCTTTTGCATAAATAAGGTGATCATCCGCCCCAAAAACGCCGCACCACACAACTGTTCCGTTTTGCAGCAATTCGATCCATGCTTTTTCTCCTTTTGGATCAACGCCTTTGATTATGACGGCATATCCTTGATAGAATGATCGTTTCTCGCCGTTCGCAAGAGCATAGCCATCGCCATCGATCAGTATCTGCGTTTGATTGGTAACATTGAACGCATTGAACACATCGAGTGCATCGAGTACATTAGGTACATCGGACCCATTTGACGCGCTGGCAATCCCTGTGCACCCCACACCCCACGTAGGGAGGATTGCGGTTAAGAACAGAAGAAGCAGAATCCGGTCAATCGGTGGCACCCTCTCTACTCCCCTCCGCAGCCATCGCAATCAGTTCGTTCATGCAGGCAACTGCGACCGGTGTCCCGCCCCGGGTTCCGATGCATGTAATCGAGGGGACATCCAGACTGCGCAGCAGTTCCTTTGATTCGGAAGCATTCACAAAGCCAACCGGCGTCCCGACCACGAGCGCGGGGCTCGCGCCCTCCTCAATCATCTCGCAGACTGTGAGTGCGGCTGACGGCGCATTTCCGATCACGAGGATCGTATCATTTAGATCGCGTCCCAGCGCCATGAACCCTGCCGATGTTCTGGTGACGCCGTATCTCTCGATAATCTCCGCGCCCGCGGCAAGGTCGAGCACGCAGGTTACCGGGCAGTTGTGACCTTTTTTCGTGATTCCGGCAAGAACCATCTTGATATCGGTGTAAACGGAACTGTTGCCATTAATGGCGGCAATTCCCGCACGGATCGGATCGTTTTTGAACCTGATCAGATCCGCGAAATTGGGGTCGCCGGTTGCGATCACGCACCGCTGCCGTATCCGATCGCCGTATTCGGTGTCGCCGACGATCTCCCGTGCTATGCTGCGACTTTTCGATGAGATCTCCCTCGCATGCGGCGTGATTGCGCCAAGATCTGATATGTGGGACATGCTCACCGATTGGACTCCCGGTTACTATAAATATTTCCGGCACCTACCATTTGCAACGATCACAGATACTCCACGCGCAGTGAGTTTTCCATGGATCAACCGTTCAATAAAACGCCGATCAGCACTCTCATCGATGACTGTTACATCGTTGCAGCATGCACGGATGACCCGAGTCATGTCAGGGACGTCCTGCCCGCCGGTCATCGCAGATACTCTGTTTTGCAGAACTATTGCCAGAACGTCTCGGTTGTTGGACTTTGCGTCGAACAATGCCTGCAATCCGGAATGCATAAGTCCGAAATCACCGATTACCGCGATACTCTTCTCTGGCATCCCTGACGCAACCCCAATTGCGCTGCCTAGCGCATAAGCAAGATCCACAACTCCGGTGGGAGCCGTTCTTATCGAGCAGCCCACATCTCCGGCGATCAAGAGTCCTTTCTCCTTCTTGACGTTCTTTATCGCCTCGTAGATCGGTATGAACGGACAGTCGTCGCAGATCTCGCGAGTAAACCCGCGGCTCTCCAGTGTTTCAGGGTACACATCCAGTTCAAGTACGTCCTTGTCCAGGTTCTCCATTGCGAAGAGGATGTCGTCTTTTGTCAGACCCCCATGCGGAAGATGCCCTGAACGCCTGCCGAGAACGCATCCGGATTGTAACTGCGATTCAACCACAGTCCCAGTCTCCTCAACGATTAACACGCGTCGATCCCTGATGAAATCTGCGATCGTTCCAATCGGCAGTGGATTTACGAACGAAAGTGAGAGATGCGGAATATTGAGTCTTTTCTGGCGCAGGATCATATCGACAGTCGTTGATGCATAGCCTGACGAGATGATGCATGCCTGTGCTCGTGCCCCTGCCTGTGTCGGCGTCTGTGCCGGTGTCTGGGTCTGCACGCCCGTGCTTGTGTCTGCATCTGCGTCTGCATCTGCACCATCCTCTGTGCACACGTTCAGATGCGAGTCCTCGGATAGACGTTCCATTATGGGATACGTATCCCTGTGAAACAACTGATACCTGCCATGCATCGAGTATTCCCAGATTGATCTATCGAATAAATACGATCCGGACTTGCTTTGTGTCTGCTCTCCTTCGATTGTGTGCGTGCATTCCGATTGCATCAGCCGGTCGGTCACCCTGACGATCACAGGAGTGCGCACGGCTTCACTGAGGAGGTACGCCTCACTGATTGCAAAGCGCAGATTGCGCGGGTTCGGATCGAGTACAGGCACCTCTGCAACCAAACCCCAGTATCTCGAGTCCTGCTCGTTCTGCGAGCCTATAGCCAGCGGGTCGTCTCCTGCAATGATCACGATTCCCGCGCCGATTGTGTGTGTGCATGCGGTGATGAGCGGATCTGCGAGAACGTTCATACCGACATGCTTCACAATTACCATTGACCGGCTGCCACAGGCAGATGTCCCGAGTGCAATCTCCATTGCGAGTTTCTCGTTTATGCACCACTCAGCATGCGCCTCTGCGATCAGACGCTCAGCAATCCCGGTCGTCGGGTAGCCCGGAACACATGCGATGGTTTTGATGTCGCATTCACTGACTGCGGCTGCGATTACGTCGATGCATGGGAGACTTGTGGTCATGGTTAATGGATTAATTGACCCCCTATAACTTGAATTTGTCAGATGTGCCCACTCCTTAGTAACTTAACTATTGCGCCAGCTACGTATATAGATATAGCGTTTCCGAATGACGTTTCACCCGCGCACCGACTCAACCAGACGTCTCGGGTTTGCATCTGTCGCAGCAGCCGCATCACGCTCACTCAACCCGGAGCCAAGCGCAACAATCTGCGCAACCTCGTCTGTGATCAGATCATCTGGCGCATGCGCATCCGTGTCCACAACAATGCCGCACCCGATCCCGCATGCGATCCGTGCAACGTGCCCGTTTGTCCGGTTGTGCCCGGATCTCGCTGTTATCTCGAGTAGTATTCCGTTTTCGCGTGCCAGTTCAGCCTCGTCTTCGGTGATCAGTCCCGGATGCGCCAGAATGTCGATATCGGAGTGCAGCGCAGCAAAATTTGTGCCGGAAGCGACCGGCTCCACCGTGGTTTCGCCATGCACCACGATCACTTCAGCGCCAAGCGATCTTGCCTTCGTTGCGAGCGCGGCAATCTTTCCCGGCGGAACATGCGTAATCTCCACCCCGCGAAGAACACTTATGTTCCATTCCTCCTCCAGAAACGAGGTTTTCTTCATCGCATCCAGCACAAATTCGATATTCGTAAAATCGACATGATCTGTGATCGCGATCGCAGAGTATCCATGCGTAACTGCGCGGCGGACGAGTTCCGCGGGTATCAGTTCGCCGTCGCTGAATATTGAATGCGTGTGCAGATCGATCATGATGAATGTCTATTGCACGAAACCTATAAGTATTGCCCAACAGAAGATTTACCATCATATCTGTCACACACAGATTATCTCTACAGAAAATATCATGAACGGAATAAAAAGGCTTATTCTTGACGTTTTGAAGCTCCATAACCCATCAATTATCGAGATGGCTGATGCAGTTGGGAGACTGCCCGGCGTGGATGGTGTGAATGTGAGTCTCTATGAGGTTGATCAGCAGACCGAGAACGTCAAGGTCACAGTCGAAGGCGAAGGTCTTGAGTTCGATCAGATCAAAGAAGTGATCGAGCATTTTGGCGCAGCGATTCACAGCATCGATGAGGTTGCATCCGGCAAACGCCTCGTTGAGGAGATAGAGACGTTGCAGGAACGAACTTAACGCAATTCACGATCTGCCCAATTCTCAGTTGGTGGATCTCGCCTCTTTCATCTTAGAGGCAACATCACGTAGAATTGAAGATTTCGGAAAATCTGCATTCTTCACGAGCACCCTACCGCTCTTTTCCCACCACAACGCAGGATATGCCACTGAGTCCTCGACTTCCAGATCGAGGTTGAGTGCTCTGGCTGCTGCGACGATCTCATCAAGCGCCGGCGACTTCATAGCGCTGCGCCTCCCAACCCTGCGCCCATCGTTTCTTGATTTTGTGCTATCGAAATAGATGGGCCAGAGAACGATACGATCCTTCTGTGGCATTAAATCCCGCCTCCCGGATTCGAACCGGGGACATCACGGTCACTGCGCGGTAATGTGTGCTTTCGCACATGATCATACTACAGCCGCGCACTCTATCCAGGCTGAGTTAAGGCGGGTTAAGTATAACAGTGGCGTGCGGTCTTTATCAAGGTTTTGTTTGTGCGGGCAATTGCGCGAAGTTCGCGCATACCCCGGTCCACGTCGATGTGGCAACATGTTGACATGATTCAAGTGTACAGTGACTTCAATAGAATAGCCCCCTTGGGACGGTGGTATAAAGTCAGAATGGCTTTCTTCAAAACTAAAAACGGGTGCGCATACCAAGGCATGTATATAACAGTGAACTTAGAATAGGTAAAGAACATTTGAAAAGATTTGTCCGTGTAATTGGTTGAGGCGATGATGAACCGAAGCGTGTTTGGAATCAAGAATATAGATATTCACTGTATTTCTATAATTTCAGATTTTTATACATTTCGTAAACCGGAGACTCATACATGAAAGGCGATGCCATGACCCTGCCAACGGTCTTCATCAGTTACAGTCACAAGGACGAAAACTGGAAGGACCTCCTGCGCCCCAATTATCCCCATCCGAACGATCAGCGAGCCATGCAACCATGTTGTCTTTCCTTATTGGCGTGAATGAACTCATCAGGACGAATTCTGCCTTCCCCTCTCCTAAAAGCTTTATTATGATGTAATAGGGCTCCACCTGCACTAGCTGACCGGTCCCGCACACCTCGCCTGGGATCTGCCACGCATCATCCTTGTTGCAGAAGACCTTCACGTCATCCGTATGATATGTGTTGTAGATTGCAGACTGGACCTTGAAGAGATCCGGGGTATCTGACATGTTTCTTGAGCCCGTCAGGCATCAGGTCAAAGGATCTGAAGTGCTCGGGGAAAACCTTTTCGTAGGTTGTGATTATCGGGTGCTGCGGATCACCGGGGCGGAGTCGGACAATTTGGACAGGATCATGCGTGATCCGCGTGTGATCGAGGATTGGGTACGCATAACTGCACGAGAAAAACAGACGAGGTCCGTTCATACGAAAGGTTATATGCTGAGAGCGTCCAGTAGTAATTGATCAATTGGTTTATCGATGCGGCTTGTGGAATTTGAGTATTTCAGTTCTGTGTGCGCTTTTCTAAGTTGATTGGTTTAAACTAAGAAGGAGGGATAGAATTGTTCGGAGGAGAATCCTACGATGCACCAGTTGCCGAAGGCACGGAGTATGATGTCGCCATAGAAGACATTGCCAGAGAAGGAGATGGCATAGCCCGTGTACAAGGTTTTGTGATTTTTGTGCCCGGCACAAAAGTCGGAGACAACGTTAAAATCAAAGTTGACAAAGTCATGAGACGGTTTGCAATCGCATCTGTAGCAACGTGAACTACGAATCGTTAAGATTTCAATGTTTGGTTCCGGGTGTGCATCCCCCTATTGAATCGGGATGGTTCAATAATACGAGGTGCGCACACCGGAACAATTTTTTTTGCAGCAGCAGACGCCGTGGTCGCACTTCAGATGACTGTGTAAGGCGAGAACATCGAGAATACAGATGTGAACAGAGATGGCAAAGCCACATCGCTGGACGCGCTTACGATCCTGCAGGCGGCAGCATGTAGCGCAGAGATCGTTTAGGTTTAAGTATCGTGGCGATGCTGACCATAGTGCATGAGACGATACGGTCCGTGTGGCAGGCTTATAGTATCAGTGCTGACCTGCCGGAGCGCATGGTATACTCAGCACCGGCACAAACTGCGCTTTTTTATAGATAGAACCATAGCCCATATTCAGTATACCGGAAACTACTTTTTATCTTGAGATACAAATCTTAACAGGCGATCTGTATGATTAAGATTAATTTCACTGAGGAAGAGATGAAAGCATTGAATTACGAACGATATAATCATCCGCATCCTCGAGTTCAGCGTAAAATGGAAGCTCTTTGGCTGAAGAGCCAGAAAATGAAACATAACGATATCTGTCGCCTGACCGGAATCTCGGCTCTCTGGTAATTCGCGTTGCAAAATCTGATAAATCATGCATACAAAGAGTACCCCGTGAGGTCAATGGCACTACCTTAAGCGGATATCCCACCTCCACGTAATTCGTTGCGAGCTTCTTCTCGTGGTTTAGTGAGTAACGGATATGGTTTACGTCGGCGTTTGACGGCACGCGGTTCACTGCGTCCGGGCCTATTCCCCACATGATGGGAAGAAA
>JAYEFS010000108.1:0-17004 GCA_034658695.1 Methanobacteriota archaeon
CGCGCCACTTATCTATTGTCCATTGAGGACGGGGTGACAAAAAGGAACAAAAATGGCAAGGTTTTGGGATGTGGAACTCACCCGAATATGGAGAGTTTTCATCACCCCAGGCAAAGGTTGAAAGAGACCGGAAAATTTGTTAGAAATCAGGTAAATAAACCTGTGCAGAATCCTACGATGCGGTGGGTGTTTTTCCTGTTCAGGGGGATCACAGAAGCAACGATTCGACTTGGTGGGGCTTCTGAGAGGGGATTGGCGAACATGGCTGAGGCGCTATGGAATATCTTGACGTATAGGAAAGTATAAACGCATGTCCCTCTCTCGCAGCTGAAATGGGAAAGTTGATTTCCTTAGCTTTCGTTTTATGTTGTGTGTATAGAAAAACCAAAGCAAGGAAATCAGTAACAATTACAGTCACCATAGCATTAATTCTTTTCTCTTGAGGATAGTTCTTCTGTACCGACGCCACATTTAGCAGAATGGCCCATGTTAACCATCCAAAACAGGGAAGAGCATTTTTTCTTTTGCGGGATTTCCACGATTAAAACTGCCGTTGGTTGTTGCGGGTGGCTGGAACTCAAATTTACTTGAGTCGAATTCAATTTTATTTTTTAAGAAGCGTTAAATATTAGTCCATCATCATCCAGGACTATGAGTCTTGTAAGAGATGCACAGAACGGAACAGTAACGGAAGAGATGAAGATAGTCGCGCAGGTGGAGGGCGTTGACCCGGAATTCGTACAGAGAGGTGTTGCAAGCGGAAGAATCGTGATCCCGATAAGCCCGTATCGAGAGACCCGGGCGTGCGGCGTCGGCAAAGGGATGCGCACCAAAGTGAACGCGTCGGTGGGCACGTCATCCGACATCGTGGATATTGATCTCGAGGTTGAGAAGGCGAAGGTGGCGGAGAAGGCAGGCGCAGACAGCCTGATGGAACTCTCAACAGGCGGCGATCTCGTCGAGGTCAGAAAACGGGTGATTGCGGCAACACCACTCTCTGTAGGTAGCGTTCCGCTGTATCAGGCGTTTATCGAGGCGATCGATAAGGACGGCGCAGTCGTGAACATGAACCCTGACGACCTGTTCCGCATAACCGAGGAGCAGGCAAAGCTCGGAACAAACTTTATGGCGATTCATACGGGAATTAACCTTCTGACAGTCGAGAGACTAAAGAACCAGGGCCGATACGGCGGGCTCTGCTCAAGAGGCGGCGCATTCATGACTGCGTGGATGCTGCACAATGAGAAGGAAAATCCCCTTTACAGCGAGTTCGATTACCTTCTCGAGATTATGAACGAGCACGAGGTCACGCTCTCGATGGGGAACGGCATGAGGGCAGGCGCTGTTCACGATGCAACCGACCGTGCAGGGATTCAGGAACTGATCATGCATGCGGAACTGGGCGACCGGGCGCATGAAGCAGGCGTCCAGGTGATAGTCGAGGGTCCGGGGCATGTCCCGATAAACGAGATCGAGACGAACGTAACCCTGATGAAGAGCCTGACCGGCGAAAAACCGTTCTACATGTTAGGACCGCTCGTTACCGATATTGCGCCCGGCTACGACCACATCGTAACCGCAATCGGTGGCGCAATCTCCAGTTCATGCGGAGCCGACTTCCTCTGCTATGTGACGCCCGCGGAGCATCTTGCACTCCCCAACGTTGAGGATGTCTACGAAGGCGTGATGGCTTCACGGATCGCTGCGCATGTCGGTGACATGATCAAGTACGGCGATCGTGCACGAGCGTGGGATCTTGATATGGCACGAGCACGACGCGATCTGGACTGGGGCAGGCAGTACGAGGTTGCAATCGATGAGGAACGTGCACGGGAGATCAGAAACAGCAGGCTTCCTGAGGACACTGAGGCATGCACCATGTGCGGAGACTTCTGTGCGCTCAAGATCGTGAAGGAGAACTTCAACTTTGATCGGTGATGCGAATCGGTGAGATGGGCTTGTGGGCGGGGCGTGGGGGCTCCCGGGGCTGCCGACACAATCGAACGCCTGCAACGGTTGATTGGGGACTTGGTACGTGAAAGTCTCAAAAACGGTGGCGGTAGCCACATTTCTGAAAACCACTTATTCTTTGTTGAAATTGGATAGGTTGTGCCACTACAGTATAAAAATAATATTTTTTGGATATCTAAAAACGTTATCAGTAGAAATTGTACAAAAATGGATGGTGGCATGCAGAATCTGAGCTTACTCTTTAATATCAATGAAATCTCAATTTGTGGAATACATGTATTTCTATCAGCTATTGTCGATCAAGAGACCAGTGTGTAAAACTGGTGGGTGGTAGATTATTATTTGTGAGTTCCCTAAAGTGCACTACCTATTTCTTCCATATCTGTCATGCGCCTCTGAAAATTCGCCTGACACTATTGAACCCCATATGGAAATTTCACCTGCCAATAAAACCGCCGCAATTATCTCTGCAAATTTCTTAACTTTTCCGACTCCATAACATCCAATCAATTCCAGATATTCTTTTGCGGTTCCAAGACCAGTGCCTCCTCCCACAGTTGCTATTATTAAATCAGGTAAATTGACACTTACATAAAGGTCCCCGTCTTCTGTTGTGTCCATTATTGTGCAGCCAACTGATGATTCAGCAACATAAGCCACATCCTGACCACATGCAATAAAAAGGGCTGCAAGCCCGTTCGCAAAATGGTGGTTATATGTTATAGTTCCAATGTTTGCACCCGCCATAAGATAATTGGAGTAGCAACTATGAGACATCTCTTCTGGAGTCGTTCGTAATGCTTCTTCTACTATCTTTCTTGGGATTACTACGTCTGCCGAGACTTTTTTGCCTCTGCCTTTTACGACATTCATTGACGTTGCTTTTTTATCATTAAAAGTAACAGGTAGAATGTATTTCTGAGCTTTTGTTTTTTCCATAATGTTATCTATTATAGCTTTTGTTGCAACGGTAATCATATTTAAACCACTTGCATCCCCAGTTGTATAGTAGAAATTTAACAATACACGTTTTCCTTGGGGAATTTTTTCAATGTGTCGCAATTTTCCATGCTTTGTGGTAGATTCTGCAATCTCTTTTAATTTATTGAAGCTGTCATCAATCCAGTTAAAAAATTCAATAACTTCGGAGAGGTCATTAAACTCAATAATCGCTCCAATATATGTTTCATCCTTCAGAAGTCTGGGATTTGCACCCCCTGACTCCGAAATGATTTTCATACCTCTGTTATAACTTGCGACCAGCGCACCTTCTGTTGTAGCCAATGGGATAAAAAAATAATCTTTTGCATGGTCTCCGTTTATTCTAAGGGGGCCGGCTAGCCCTACTGGAACCTGAGCAATCCCGATAAAATTTTCAATATTACCTCTTGTATCCTGTGGAGAGATAGAATATTCTGTTATGCCTGAAAGTTCAAGTTCCGTCTTTTTCTTTAACCAGTCAATCCTTTCTTCGACTATTTCCTCAGAGTAGTTATCAATGATTGAACGGGGTATCTTATCCATGCTTTCACTATTTAACATCTCAACTTAAACCTCTGTACTTTTCCAGTTGCTGTTCTTGGCAGATCATCAATAAACTCTATCCACCTCGGATGTTTATAAGGCGCTGCATTATCAATAACATATTTTTTCAATTTTTCTTTAAGTTCTTCAGTTTCACTGAAGCCTTCCTTCAACACTACAAAAGCCTTAGGCTTAACAAGCTTAGCCTCACCAAGGTCACCTACCACAGCACATTCTAAAACCGCCTCATGAGACATCAAAATATTTTCAATTTCTATTGGAGATACCCACATTCCACTCACTTTCATCATATCATCAGATCTCCCACAATGCCAAAAATATCCATCTGAATCCATATAATATTTATCTCCAGTATGAATCCATTCTCCAATCATTGTTTCTTTAGTTTTTTCATGGTTTCTCCAATAATAAGGTGCGTTACTATCTCCTTTTATCATTAGATTGCCAATTTCACCTGTTTCAACATCTATTCCATTCTCATCTACAATTTTAGCCTCATACCCTGGAACTATTTGACCGCTACTTCCAGGCATAACGTTCTCTTTAAAATTTGAGATAAAGATGTGCAAGGCTTCTGTGGAGCCAATTCCATCCAGTACTTCCAGACTGGTGTGATTTTTCCATCTGTGGTATATTTCTTCAGGCAACTGTTCTCCTGCTGAAATGCACAGGCGAAGTGAATCCATATTTTGTTTCTTGTCCATATTTTCCATGCTTTGAAGCATTTTCGCATATAGTGTTGGAACACCATAAAACAGGGATGGTTTATATTTCTCAATTATATGGAAAACCGCATCTGGATCCGGTTTATCAGGGAATAAGACTGCTGACGCTCCAACTCTGAATGGAAAGTAAAGGCTATTTCCGAGTCCGTATGCAAAAAAGAGTTTCGCTGCTGAGTATGTAATATCTTTCTCATCTATTCCAAGAACATTTTTTGCATAGAGATCACTGCAATAGAGCATATCATGGTGCAAGTGCACGACTCCTTTTGGAGATCCAGTACTTCCTGAACTATACAACCAAAATGCAGCATCATCTTTGCTAGTCTCTGCTGCTTCCAAATCACTGGTTTCATTTTTTATAAAATCATCAAACGATTGATACTTAGTTTCTGCACTTCCAACGACGATAATATTTTTTAGATATTTTAAGTCATCCTTGATGTTTTCGATTTCTTTTAACAGTGTACTCTGAACAATTAATGTCTTGGCGCCGCTATCATTTAAGTAATATTGAAAATCTTTCGAATTCAGCATTGTATTGATGGGAATCGGAACTGCACCAATTTTCATTGCTCCGAAAAAACTGGCAACAAACTCAGGTGAATCGGATAATATTAGCATCACTCTTTCTTCTACATTCACTCCCAAATTCTTCAGGGCATTACCTGTTTTATTTACCATATTCAAAACATCATGATAAGTCAGTATTTCATCACCATAGTATATCGCAATATTATCCCCTCTTTTATCCCGAATGTTCTCATCGACAAATATACTAGCAGCATTTAATTGTTCTGGTAGATTCTCAAGGTCAATGAACATAATTCCCCGTCGTTCTTAAAATATTTAAATGTATTGGTCTACAGAGTTATATAAGAGATCCTCCGTCCGGATCTCTCTGGAGAGGTCCAGGCTCTCATAGAGCTGACAAGGAATTTGGAAATGTTTCGGAGATACTGCTTAGTAGATTACGTTAAGATACGAACAACAACACTGAATGAGACATGATGCTCTCGAATTCCATTCGGGGGTGGCGCGGATGGGGCTTTGCGAATATGATGACAACGCCGGAGACACAGGCAGAGCATCCGAACCAGCGCAAATTATATGTACTCCAGAATCACACTTCAACTGTTCTTAGAGAATAGGGAATATAGGCGGTAAAAATGAAGAAACTGTATGGAACAGCAATATTGCTGGTCACGGTGCTACTGGTTTCCACACTATCCGCATCAGCAGTAGCGCAACCAGCAGAACCGAAAGAAGAGAGCGATCTTCCTGCCGAGATCAAGATCGGTGGCGTTTTTCCCATTGTTAAGCGTCCTGATGCCGGAAGGGACAGGCGCGATGCTTTTTTGATGGCTGTCAGCGAGATCAACAACCAGTTAGGAGCTGATAGAATCCTCCCGGCGGGGGTCAAACTTGTCCCGATCGTGAAAGATGACGATAACTCCGCAGCAGGCGGTACAGCTGCTGCACAGGCACTGATTGCCGAGGGTGTCCACATCGTCATCGGCTCTTCAGGGAGCAGTGTAAGCGCAGCAATGGCGGCTGAGCTCGGTTTGCAGAAGATTCCGCAGATCTCGTATGCTTCGTCTTCCCCCTCACTCAGTGATCGATCACTCTACCCCTATTTCATGCGGGTGGCTGCATCGGATGCTGATCAGGGAAGAGCGGTCGCTGATCTTGTCCAGGCGTTCGGCTGGACCAGGGTAGCAACGATTCACACGAGCGACTCCTACGGAAACGGTCTGATCACGGTCTTCACTGAAATCTTTGAAGGCAGAGGTGGCACGATCATCACTGAACAGGAGTTTGATCCGGGTGCAACCGACGTATCTGCCCAGGTGCAGGCTATAGTGGATGTGAAACCCGAACTCGTTATTGGACATTTCATCGACGTTGACGCGGCAGCGGCGGTCAAGAAGGCATGGACGCTGGGAGCGATCGAACTATCGGGTGGCACATGGATCGCTACTGATGGTTGGTCCACAACCGCTACGTTCGCAAACGATGTCACAGTCAAGAAAGCGATGCAGAAGATGATTGGAACGACACCGGTCCCGTTGACAGGCGGCGGCTATCAATCGTTCAACCAATCGTGGTTCGATCCCAAATGGAACTTCTTGGAGGGGGCTGCGTACAGTCAATCGTCAGGAACAGCCTTCAACGCGTACGCACCGTTGTCCTACGATTCGGTATATGTTGCAGCCAAAGGACTTGCCGCTGCGAAGACCGTTGATGGCGAGACACTGCTGAATACACTCTATGGCGTCACACACGATGGTGCTTCGGGATTCATCGAGTTTAACGAGCTTGGTGAGGTGATCGGTCGTTACGAATACGTTCAACTCGATGACGAGACCTATACAGTATTCGGTAGATGGCAGGATGTGGCAACTCTCGATTCCGGAGAGATTACGCTGTCGGACGGTTCCATCTGGACTATAGCCGACAACAAAGCCACGTGCGAGGAGAAAGCCCAGCCCAAAACATCATCCTCCACACCAGGATTTGGGAATCCGGAACTGTTAGTCGCTCTGTGTCTTGCGGCTATAGTGACTGTTGCCATCAGACGTAAGCGAAAAAGCTGATGATGAATCCATCGGAAGCTTTTTCTATCTTTTTCCTGGTTATTTCTATCTCATGACCAAAGCTTTACTGTGTGCTGACAACATCGTCTCTGGATATGGTAAACTCCAGGTGATCAATGGTGCGAATATTCATATCGGTGAGCGTGAGATGGTGACCGTAATCGGTCCCAACGGTTCGGGTAAGTCAACGCTGATAAAGACTCTCATCGGACTTGTGAAGATATTTGACGGGCGCGTCACAATCAGGGATGAGGAGCGTGGCTGGCTTGACGTACAGACCAGGAAGAGACAGATGAAGCCAGATGAAATAATCCGTGAAGGTATCCCGCTTGGCTATGTTCCTCAACTCGATAACGTTTTTCCCAGTCTGACCATCGAAGAAAACCTCAAGATGGGGTTGTTCGTCAAGAAGTGGGACAGTTACTACCAGGAACGGTCAGAAAAGATCTTTGAATCGTTTCCCATTCTGAGAGAGCGGATCAATCAAAGAGCCAGTCTATTGAGTGGTGGAGAGAGACAGATGCTCGCACTGGCAAGGGCACTGATGCCAGCTCCGAAATTGCTGATTCTTGATGAGCCAACAGCAGCATTGGCTCCCAATTTAGCAGAAGAGATGTTACAATTGATCGTTTCCCTGAAGAAGACCACGGGAATATCTATACTTCTCGTCGAACAGCGGGCAAAGCGGTCGTTAGAGCTTTCTGATCGTGGGTACGTGCTGGTAACCGGTAGGATTGCAGCAAAAGGACTGGCAAAGGAACTACTATCGGAAGATAAGATACGGAAGCTCTATCTGGGTGATAGAGCGAAAGAAGAGAAAGAAGTCGGATAACCAATGACACTCCCGAATCTATTGAACCATGCAACACTCGCACTCGTGTATGCGGGAGTATTGATCATGCTGACGATCGGTCTTAATATGGTGTATTCGGTCTTGAAATTCTCCAATTTTGCCCATGCGGAGTGGGTTACCATGGGTATGTTCGCCTCATGGTGGTTCCTGCAGATCTTAAGCTATATTCTTCCGTGGGATACTGCCCACATCATCAACAACCTCTTTGTTCAAGCGGTATTCGGGTTTCTGGTGGTTGGAATTCTTGGAATTCTTGGCGAAGTGGTGGTCTTTGATCGATTACGGAAGTTGAAAGCGGGTCTGGACTCCGCAATCGTCGCATCCATAGCTATAGGACTGATCGTCAGAAATTTTCTCGCAATGATATTTGGAGCTTACCCGGCGCCCAACCGGGTAATCTGTCCCGCCTGCACATCCCAGCCATCGCTACCAGGATTTCTGCCCGACCTGAATGATATCGTAACCATCACATTGGTGGAGAATGACCCGATCTTCGGAACGCAGTGGATACGAATCAGTGCATCGGGAATACTTATCATTGTAACGAGCATTGCCATGGTTCTGGCGATTGATTACGTGTTCAGGCACACGAAATTCGGTATCGCCATGAGAGCCACCGCGGACTCCATCGAACTGGCACAGGTTTCGGGTGTTGATACCAGACGGATTGTGTATTATACATGGTTCCTTGCTGCCGGACTGACCGGTCTGGGCGCCGCGATATACCGACCCTACCTGACAGGTCCTTTCAATAGTTTAACCGGTCTTTACATGTTGCTCCCGTTCTTTGCTGTTGTGATACTGGGTGGCGTGGGTTCCTTTCGCGGGGGAATCATAGCCGCCGTCATCATCGCTTATGCACGCCAGGCAACCGTCGTGATATTCTCATGGTTCCAGTATCCGGGGGGACTGGAGGAGATACTCGAAGAGTATATCGGGTTTACCATCACCTTTTCACCGGGTTACGCCGATGCAATTCCTTTTGCAATACTGATAATCGTCCTGCTCATAAGACCGCGAGGTATCGCCGGAAGCGTTGAAGCTACAAGGGAGAGGGTCTGATGAAACGAGTGGATGTATCACGATTCAGCAGTCTGGTACGGAAACACCCTGAACTGATGCTTGGATTGGCCCTTGCCATTCCGGTAGTGCTCCTCTACTTGTATGCACTCACAACGCTGGAGATAAAGTCCAAGTTGTTATTCAGCACCGCATCAGCCCTGCTCGTATTCTTTGTAGGAGCGATCAGTTTGGATCTGGAAGTCGGATCGCTGGGTCTTCCCAACTTCGGCAAGGTAGCCTTCTTTGCTCTCGGCGCCTACACCTCCGCACTTCTTTACAGTGTATATGACGTCTCTTATCCGGTAGCTGTGATTGCTGCTCTGATAATCTCCTCTCTCTTTGGCTATGTGCTATCCATCCCGACCGTCAAGTTGCGTGCCGACTACTTTGCAATAATGACGATAGCTGGCGGGGAGTTCATCCGGTTCGTCTTCCAGAACGAGAAGAGATGGCTATGGGCACCTTCGATTCTGCCGCCGTATACACCAACACAGATAATCTCCAATAGAGCAAAGACCGAACTGACAACCATCTCTCCTTTCAACATGAGGTTGGGCGACCTGGACATATATCAGGTGCTGGAAACGATCGAGAATCTCCTGCGGATACGGATATTCACGGCTCTTGACATAGATCAACTCTTTGTATGGGAGGTAACGCTACTGGCGGTCTTTCTCCTCATTGCTCTGGTGACTTACTGGTTCATCGAGCGGATCAGGAGATCACCGTACGGGAGAACCCTGAGAGCGATACGAGAGGATGATATCACGGTGACTTCCGTTGGAAAGGATGTTTCCCGGTTCCGCTGGCAAGTAACAACTATTTCTGCCTTCATCTGTGGGTTAGCAGGCGTTATGTATGCCTTTTCATTTAACGCATTTGAGGCATCGGATTTCAGACCCGAATTAACCTTCGTACTCTACTTCTATGTGATCATCGGTGGTCTCGGAAACGGAAAGGGCGTTTTTGTCGGGACGGCACTGGTCACCCTGTTTATGCAGGCAGCATCGGTTGAAGCGGTCCAGAGGAACATCTACATGCATGTGGGACCTGATTCTCCATTCTTCGGTTCATTTCTCGAGATCCTGCAACTCGATATCTTCATCAACCCGTTCAATATGAGATACGTCGTACTCGGGACAATACTTATTCTCTTTCTTCTATTCAAACCTGGCGGGTTAATTCCCGAACCAAGAACCGACAATGAGAAGTATCTATCGCTGTTGACTCCGGATGAACGTGCGAGATCGGACGAAGCCGTCTCTGCCAGGCAGAGTTTGACTGAAAAGGAGCGACTTTTTGAAGGAACGGAGGCTGAAAATGACAGTTGAACCGGCTGATTGTGATCAGTATCATCTGGAAGCTGAGGATATCCATAGACATTTCGGCGGTGTCAAAGCCCTTGACGGGGCTACCGTCTTTGTTAAGAAGAATAAACTGATCTCACTCATCGGTCCCAATGGATCGGGCAAGACCACACTGTTTAACGTGGTGACCTGCTGGCTTCCGAAGACGGATCCATTCGATGAAGACGTGGGGAAGGTTGTCTTCGAAAAAGAGAGAATCGACGATTTGAGCGCTCATGAAGCAGCTCTTACAGGAATGATAAGAACGTTTCAGACGACGAGGAACTGGCAAAGATTGACAACTCTGGAAAATCTGCTTGTTGCCCCCCATAACCAGACCGGCGAATCGTTCTTGAACATATTTCTCAAACGAAAGAAGATTCGGGAAGAAGAACGCAAAAACACACTGAAAGCGATAGAAGTGCTCGAGTTCCTGGAGATCATGCATATACGTGATCAACTCGCAGAAGAGCTTTCAGGCGGGCAGTTGAAGCTACTGTCTTTGGGGCGGTTATTGATGACAGTTCCCAGTCTGATTCTCTTAGACGAGCCGATGGCAGGCATAAATCCGACATTGGGCAACAAAATAATGGATAAAATACTGGAACTCAAGGAAGACGTCACCATTTTCTTAATCGAGCACAATATGGATGTGGTGTTCAATTATTCAGACGAGATCTTCGTGATGGCAAGTGGAAAGATGATCGCTCACGGGACCCCGGACGAGATCGAAACAAACCGGGATGTGATCGAAGCATATCTCGGGGAAGATTATTGACTATGCAATCGTTTCTGGGGGGGCACGATCAATACGCGGGGCAGGTGTCAGAGGTTGCTCTGATATGCATGTTCATACCAACTCACGTTGATTGCGACCACAACTTTTTGAACAGGTGCGGAAAAAAGGGGAAGTCATCTCATGAAGATCGTAATCCCATTCAAAAGCGAGAACGCCAAATCACGCCTCTCAGGCGTGCTCACGCCGGATGAGCGCAGGGGGCTCGCCCTGTGCATGCTCAATGATGTGATCGATGCAACCGACGGCTTCGATGTTGACATTCTAACACCGTCGGTTCTGAGCGGCGCCAACATCGAATCGCACATTCTCCTGAGTGAACTTGGGCTGAACGAGGCGCTGAACGAATATCTTCGCAGGCGTGTAGAGTACGGCGGAGGTCCGGTCATGATCGTGATGGGCGATCTGCCGCTGGTCCGGAATCACCACATAACAGAGATCGCATGCTCGGATAGCGATGTTGTGATTGCGCCCGGCAAGGGCGGGGGAACAAACATCCTCTGCATCAAAGATCCTTCACGGTTCAGGGTCGATTACTATGGCACAAGCTTCCTTGACCACCTGCAGATCGCACACGAGAACGATCTGACCGTGGGACTCTACGATTCGTTTGCGGCATCAACCGACATCGACGAACCCGATGATCTGGTGGAACTGCTGCTGCATGGGCATGGCAAAGCTGCACACAACATGCTTGCGGATCTTGGTTTCGTGGTTGCGGTGCGCGATGGTAGGGCGCAGGTTGAGCGGTCCAGCAACGTGCTTTGAGCGGCGGAACGAAGAACCACAGAAGACCGGACGACTCACGGCTCGCGCTGCCCGCCATACTTGTCCGTATCTCGGTTATCATGTCACATTGCGTCAGTACGGACTCTGAATGGAACAGCTTCGATGCTGGTTAAAATTTCTGGTTCTGCCGTTTTCTGTGGTCGCTATCGGTACCTTCACATGTGTGGGGCCGCGGGCACCGCTCTGCGTCTCTGCGCCTTTGCGTTAAATCAGAGAAACGCCAAGACGCCAAGACGCGAAGGCGCAAAGGATGAATAAGTCTCTTCTGACATCTTTTGAAAACCACAGAATCCATCAGAATCAGTAAAATTTCACGGTACGTGTTTAGCTAACCACCAGATTACGCGGATTTCCACAAGATTTCTGTGTTAACCTCGTGAAATCTCGTGGTTTTTTCGTCTCCGCTAAGCACATACTCAGAAATGTGCTACGTCGGCTTTGATATATCATGAGTGTGCCATACTGATCATGAACGTCATCTGCTTTGATCTGGAGGGACCGCTGTCCCCGCAAGACAACGCTTACGAGGTAACTTCGTTAGTTAAAAACGGGGATGCGATATTTGAGGCGCTGAGCCGATATGACGACGTGCTGGCGCTCGCCGGTCGTGAGAACTACGAGCCCGGCGACACGCTCGCGCTCATCGTTCCGTTCCTGCTCACGCACGGAATTCGGGAGCGCGATATCACAGAGGTCTCATCGCATGCATTGATCGTTCCCGGCGCAAAGGATCTGATCGCGAGGCTGAAAGATTCCGGATGGGATGTGCATATCATCTCCACGAGCTATGAGCAGCATGCCCATCAGATCGGCGCAGCGCTCGGCGTAGACCTGGATCACATCTCATGCACGAGACTCGATCTTGAAGGGATGCGTGAGCGACTCACAGAGGGGGGCGTCGCATGCATACGAGATATTGAGAACGATATCCTCAGTATTGACGACGAGAAGGAGTTATTCCAGCGGTTAGATGATTTTTGTCTCAAAGACTTGAAAAATACCGGATTCGGTGACCTGTTTGCGCAGGTGCAGGTGGTCGGGGGCAAGCGCAAGGTTGCGGCGCTTGAGAGAATCGCTGCCAGCCATGGTATTACGCCTGGCGAAGTGATCGCTGTCGGGGACTCGATCACCGACTTTGCGATGCTCGGGCGCGTCAGGGATTCCGGAGGGGTTGCGATCGTCTTTAATGGAAACAAGTACGCAATCCCTTATGCGAACGTCGCGCTCGCCGGAACCGATATAGGGCTCGTGTGGGAGTTTGCGGATGCGCATGCACGGGGCGATGATGCAGTCGAACTGGCACGGGCGCTTGCGCAGGAGTATCGAAACGATCCGAGAGTGGACTATCTCGTTGGTGCGGATTCCGGAAAGATCGAGGCGGTCGTTGCGGCCCACAAGCGGTTCAGGAAACTGGTGCGCGGCGAGGCTGCGAAGCTCGGATGATCGATAGTAGTGAACTACCCCGCCCTATCGGAAGGGGCTTCTTCCTTCAACGATAGCACTTGCGGACACCTGAATCGGTGTCGGTAGAAGTATTATCTCCAGAAGCGTAGAAGGCAATCCCTGCCTTATAATTCCTCGTTTTAGTATGTTGATTGCGGCATTTACATCGCGGTCAGCGGTAGCGTCACACGCTGAACAGTGGTATATTCGTTCTGATAACGGCATATCCTGAATGTTACCGCATGTTGAGCATTCTTTACTCGTGTTTTTTGGATCAACTTTTACAAATACCTTATCAGCACTTTCAGCCTTATAAGATATCATGAAAAAGAATTTGTTCCATGACGAGTCGAGAATTAATTGAGCTAGGTGTCGGTTTCGCACCATTCCAGTTATATTTAGGTCTTCGACTGCTATCAAGTCGTACGCATCAACATAATATCTGGACAATTTGTGGAGAAAATCATCTCTCTGGTTTGTTAATTTATCATACAGTGTATTCAATCTCTTTTTTTGCTTTAGCCAATTGTTTGACCCTTTCTTTTTGCGAGATAATCTTCTCTGTTCCTTTTTTATCCGTTTTAGTGTCTGTTTATAGAACTTGGGGTTCTCTATCTGCCTGCCGATGTTATCAGTGAGGAAATGTAATAATCCAACATCTAACCCAATTGCCGACTGTGGTGTTTGTTTTGTCGATTGTATTTCTTTTTCGGTGCATACCAGCGCATACCATTCACCAGACCTGTATTTTTTGATTACAACTTGTTTTATAACACCTTCTATTTTTTGGTGTAGTCTGATCGGGATATCCCCCACTTTTGATACGTATAAGTTATCGAGGCGGTTACCCGTTGTTTTTACTTTGAACCCCGATTGATTGAGTATGAAACTTTTGAACTGACCGTATTTCTTGTATCGTAATCTACCAACTTTTCTACCCTTCTTTTTCAATGCCACAAGCGAGCTTAAGTTAGTATATTTCGACGTCGAAGATGGAACTGATCTCCTTTACCTTCTGTTTTGGGAAATCGACCATATCATCATTCGTAAAACCTTCCTGCGGTATTTTACCACCTGTACGAGATGATACCGGAGAGCATAAACCAAAGTGCGCTCCTTTGTTGAGTCTGTATTCCATTGTCATAGTGTTTTTCGTGTAATTATATAGTATTCCGGTGAGGTGGCGAGTCATCCCCCTTGTTGGAAGGGGACTTCTTGCCGGAAGAGTTAAATCCATTGGGTATCGAGATACGAGATGACATAAAAGCGCTGATGGTCTAATGGCTATGACTGAAGCCTTCCAAGCTTCGAGTCCGGGTTCGATTCCCGGTCGGCGCATCAGATAGCGATTTTTTCTGATTCTGATGGATTCTGTGCGGTGCTTGGCTACAAATGACATATATGTTTTAGCGGAGGTGAAAAATGTTTTAGCGGAGGTGAAAAAACCACGGGATTTCGCGAGATTAACACAGAAATCTTGTGGAGATGGCAACGCCTTTGCTTCGCAGACTGTGCAATCTTGTGGTTGGCTAAACACGACACGGTCTAATAATCCAGTGAAATCACTGGAATTTTTGATTGTGCCGCTAAACACGTACCAAACGACCATCTCCACTCGGACCAAAACCCTGCACCATACAGAAGTTCAGAGCCCCCGGCATCACAATCTTTATTGTGTCAGTACCAGAACAGAACTGATATGATAATCTTTTCAAAGGTACTGGCAGACCGTGCCACGGTCTGGGAGGCGATCCGTGCAAAGGAGATCTCGTGCGCAGAGGTACCCGACGACCTCATCCGATTTTCTTCAGAGATCAAGCCGGTCATCATGTGGAACATCACACGCGAGTGTAATCTCGCATGTCAGCACTGCTACATGGATGCGAGGACGAAACACCCCGACGAATGGACGCTCGAGGAAGGGATCCGGTTCATCGACGAGATGGCGTCACTTGATATGCCGATGCTGATTGCTACCGGTGGAGAGCCGCTCATGAGCAAAAACTTCTTCCCTTTTGCGTTCCATGCGAAAGAAAAGGGAGTTCGCATGGTGGTATCCACAAATGGGACACTGATCACGCCCGAGGTGGCAGCGCTCCTCGCAGAGGCTGAGATCAGGTATGTCGGAGTGAGCGTGGATGCGGCGACCGCGGAGAGGCATGATACGTTCAGGGGAGTCAAGGGAGCGTTCGATCGTGCGATGGACGGGATAAAGAATGCGCAGGAAGCAGGGCTAAAAACCGGCATAAGAATCACGATACACAAAGAAAACTGGCAGGAGGTACCAGAACTCCTCAATCTCTGTGTCGAGAAGGGGGTACCGCGGTTCTGCCTCTACCACCTTGTTCCGACAGGACGTGGGGAGCGGATGATGGATATGGATGTCACGAAAGAGGAGCGGACCCGGGTGCTGCAACACCTTTACAACAGAGCAATCGAGCTGAAAGACGAGGAAATCGAGATTCTGACAACGGACTCGCCGATGGATGGTGTGTACATCCTTGAACGCCTCAAGAGGGAGGATCCTGAGCGGTTCGACAAGGTGCGGGAACTTCTACAGATTTCGGGTGGCTGCTCGATCGGAAACAAGGTTGCAAATGTGGATTATCTCGGAAACGTGAATCCGTGCCACTTCACTCCGCAGATGTCGGTTGGCAACGTGAAAGAGCGCCCATTCAATGAGATCTGGAACAAGAGTCCCGGCAGTCAACTGCTCGAGATTCGCGAGCGTAGAATGACACTTGCTGGCACCTGCGGACGGTGCGATTACATGGACGTCTGCGGAGGCTGCCGACAGAAGGCGTATTTCTACGATGGCGATTTCTATGGGGGTGATCCGACCTGTATCTACGATCCCGACAAGAAACGGCTGGAGTACGAGTTGTTTTAAACTCATCGCAAATGGCAAATGACCATGACCACGAACCGGCAGATAGCAGCAGGCGCAGAAGCCACAATCGAGCGCTATGATGACCGGATAATCAAGCGCAGAGTGGCAAAGAACTACCGCATTCCCGAGCTCGATACTCGGATCCGGACATCAAGAACCCGAAATGAGGCGAAACTCATATCAGAGGCGCGCAGATGCGGTGTGCCAACACCGATAATCTACGATGTCGATACAGCCGAGAACACAATCACAATGGAGTTTATCGAGGGGCCGCGCTTAAAAGAGGTGCTTGATCTGCGCCTCTCTGAGGAGATCGGCGAACTCGTGGGGCGGCTGCATAGCTGCGGCATCATTCACGGCGATCTCACGACCTCGAATCTGATCAAAAACGATGGCAGGATATGTTTCATCGACTTCGGGCTCGGCTACTTCGAGAAGAGCGTGGAGGCGCAGGGCGTCGATGTGCATGTGCTCTTCCAGACTTTTGTGAGCACGCACAGCGACTCCGGGCTTGAGGATGCGTTCTCTCGCGGATACAAGCGGACATTTGCTGATGCTGATCAGGTGCTTGCACGCGTGCGCGAGATTGAGGCGCGGGGACGGTATCTTTGACTATATCCGCACACCCGTCTTCTTGAACTCTCTCTCGCTGAATAAAATAGTGTAATCAGAGATAGCAGTAGCGCGTGAGATCTCATGGGCAACATGCTCACATTCCTCTCTTGTGCGGGCATGAATCATCGTGTAGAGGTTGTAGTCCCATTCCGGATATCTCAGGCGCTCGTAGCAGTGCGAGACCTCGTCAAACCCCGCCATCACGGCTCCAACCTCCTCGGTGCGCTCATCAGGCACGTTCCAGGCACACATCGCATTCGCAACGATTCCGAGCGTGCGGTGCCCAATCGATGCCCCGAACCTGCGTATAATGCCGCGCTCAATCAACGACTCGATCCGATCGGTCACTTCGTCTTCGGAGACGCCGAGTTCGTC
>JAYEFS010000109.1:0-4427 GCA_034658695.1 Methanobacteriota archaeon
ATATTCTTCTTTGCAGGATACTGTTTTACTTACTACCGACAAAAATGAGCAGGAACTATTTGCCAAAATAATAGCTAATGTATACGATTTTGCTCCCGATCTGGATCGTGTGTATCGGTCTGAGAATTGGAGACAAAAATTAAAATATAGCAAGAACATTATAATTGATGAAAGCAATGATCATCTGTTACTTACTGATGATTTTACAAAGAAATGCAAAGTGAATATGATAAAACAAGTGAGTGGAAACAATGAGTGAAAGTGAATTGCCAAGAATTGTACAGCCGTATAGAAAACATCCTCTAATTAAAAACAGAAACCCTTCCGACTTTACGTCAATAGATGACGAACCATTAAATAAAATTATACGGTCTGTGGATTTAATCCTAAGAGGACTTCGAGAGAATTACTTCAAAGGACACACGACCAGAACCAGATTGAGTGCAGGGCAGTTCAGCTCCAGCGTCATGATCGCAAGAGGATGGTTGTTTTTAGATACGGCACATGCTACAAATGATGTGGATACGATCATCGAACGGATATGCAAATCTACAAAAACTACAACAAGACCGAATATTGTAAAAAATGTCCGCGATAGCACCATACCAAGGCTTAAAAGTAATGGATTATTAGAACTGGACGGCTCTAATAAATCGGTCACCGAAGTGATGCCATATCCGATCAGTAGTAAACTCTTTGTTCTAAAAGAATTCATGAATAACGAACGTCTATTTAATCAACAAATCAATCAGTTTGACATATTAGGGAAAGTACAATACTTCCCAGAGTTAACATCGAGTCTTGAGACTGATGCAAGGAATTCTCAATACTTTGCACGAGATTATGCCGCATTAGCTGATATCGACGTTATCCGAAACAGAGCAATAAGAGGGAGGGATTTTACATTAGCCAAGGCGTACTTAGTAGATAATGAGAGATCCTATGGTATTTGGGCAACTGTTTTAGAAACCGGTGAACATGTACGTAAAGGGTTGAAAGAATTGATGGAACTATTGGGACAACTCGGCGGTTTCGCATCTCAAAGTGAGCTAAATAGAATGTTGAATAGGAATACGCGGATGGTTAACAGATTAATAAGACGAGTGGATAGTATTGGTTTGGCTCAAAGGTCACACACAGCGGAATTTGAAGATGCATTGAGCCGACCGATTGAGACCAGAATACCATTTAATTATCATCAACTAAATAATGCTGAAACGATGTTAACATTATGTAGAAGCGTTCCTGAAGCTGCTGGAATGTTAGAAAAGCTTAGAAGTGAACCAAGAATCGAGGAAGATAGTTTATTAAATGAATTTGATCCTATATCAGTTGGTAAAGTAAGAAATTATCTATCAGAAATAGGTGTTATAACTGAAAAAGGTCTTGAAAAAGATCTATGGGAAATCGCACCTGATAAAGAAAGTATAGAATTCTTATCTGAGGTTTTAACAATAGTTGCAAACTCACGAAAAGTATTAGGAGAAGACATTGAGATCAATAGAAAGCTCGAAGATTACTTTAAAGATGTGGATACTGACAGTCTTGAAAAGACCATTGGGGATGTTGAAAAAGACGTTTTAGAGGAGATTCCCCTCTGATAGTAACAGATATCCCTCATGAACTCAGTAATCCTCCTCTCGGCAGGACTTGACTCAACCGTCGCATTCAAGCACGCGTACGACCGCTGCTCGGAACTTCTCGCCATCACATTCGATTATGGGCAGCGGGCAGCAGCAAACGAGATCCGATCTGCAGCGCGAATATGCCAAAAGTTCGATGTGGCGCACGAGACAATCGAACTTCCGTGGATCGGGGGTTTCGGGGGTGCGCTCACCGATTTCTTAGTGCTGCCAGAGCTTGCGGAGCATGAATTGGATAGTGATGCTGCAATGGACTCTGCAAGGCAGGTCTGGGTTCCGGCAAGAAATCTCGTCTTTCTCTCGATTGCGGCAGGGTATGCGGAGAATATGGGTTATGATCTAATCACGGTTGGTTTTGATCTGGAGGAGGCGGCAACGTTTCCTGATAACTCCTGTGAGTTCGTCGAGCGGTTCAACCGGGTACTTGAGTACGGAACGCTCAACAATCCGACGATTGATGCGCCGTTAATCGATCTTGATAAGACCGGGATTGTTCGTCTTGGAGTGGCGATCGATGCGCCGCTTGCACTCTCGTGGTCGTGCTACCGGTCAGGTGATCGTCCGTGCGGGGTGTGCGAGTCGTGTCTGCGGCGTGCAAGGGCGTTTGCCGCGGCTGGGGTGGATGATCCGGCGCAGCAGGGGGCTACGAGTTGATTCAATACCAAAATCGGTGAAATCACTGAATTATTGGACCGTGCCGCAGATTCGCAAGCGTACCCCCAAGAATTCGCAGTACATGCTCGCAATCATCCTCACGCAGTTCCATATCCCCTCTGCGATGCGTCAGTATCCGTGATATCACATCAACGCTCACATCGTCGAGCGGTAGATCAAGTTCACGCAGATATGAGTCATACCGGTGCGGATCGGTCACATACGTCCCCCTTTTCATCATCAGATGCTCAATTAAGAATTTGCAGGCGGCATAGCAGTCAAAATAGTCTCCTGTTGCCATTGCTTTCCTGTACGCATGCACCGAGAAGTCGAGATAGCGCTGGATGATCTCTTCGGACGGAACGCCAGCATCCTCCCGAAATCGCTCGAGATAGTCGTTTCCGATGACCGCCCGTCCATTGAGCACGTTCAGATAGAATGGATTTCCGATTGATACATTCTCTTCGAACGTAAGAGTCGTTATGAATGTGGGATCGATTCTGGAATCAATCAGAGACAGTGCTTCTTTTATCCTGGTGATCTCGTCCATTTCGCCGATCGCTTCGAGCACAACTATGATATCAATATCTCTGTACTCCTCTTTCTCAATGAAACTCCCGAACAGGACTGCCGCAGCCACACTGGTGCATCCGAGAGCGTCTTTGAGTTCATCAACGATTGTCATAGCAGTAATCACCCCACCCATCTTAGAATATCCTCAACGCTCTTTGTGTTCAGGAGATCGCGCGGCTCCAGCCACGCCCTGCGTGCGAGATGGACGCCGGACTCCATGTAACGCAGGTGGTCAAGAGTGTGCGCGTCCGTCCCGATCGCAAGCATAGCGCCCGACTTCGACGCCTTTCGTGCGTTGATGTCGTTCAGATCGAGGCGGGATTGCGATGCATTGATCTCGATTGCGGTTTTGGTCTCCGCGGCAACTGCGATCACCCTGTCGATATCGACCTCGTAGCCCGCCCTCTCGCCGATCAGTCTTCCTGTCGGATGCGCGAGGATGTCCACATGCTCATTCTCAATCGCTCGCACGATGCGTGAGGTCATAGTCCGGTTGTCCTGGCTGAAACCTGAGTGCACTGCCGCGATAACGATATCAAGCATCTCAAGGACGTAATCATCATAATCCATCGTCCCGTCCGCACGGATGTCAACTTCGCTTCCCGCAAGAACCGTAAAACCATCCAGACTCTCGTTGATCCTCTCAATCTCGCCCATCCTCTCGATGAGTGCTTCTTCGTTGAGTCCCCCCGCAACCCCCCTTGCTCTCGAATGATCGGTTACGCAGATGTACTCGTACCCCCTCCCGATGGCAGCGTCCGCGAGTTCGGAGATTGTGTTCGCACCATCGCTCCATGTCGAATGGAGATGGAGGTCGCCCCTAATGTCCGCAAGCGTCACGAGATCGGGCAGAGTGCCCGCAATCGCAGCCTCGATCTCGCCTCTGTCCTCACGCAGTTCAGGAACGATGAATGGAAGCCCGAGCCTCTGGTAAACCTCCTCTTCCGTGCCGCACGGCAGCAGTGTTCCGGTTGTCTGATCACGTATCCCGTACTCACTCAGCGCAATCCCCTTCCCAATCGCCAGTTCCCTGAGCCTGACGTTGTGCTCCTTTGATCCTGTGAAATGCTGGAGCAGCGATCCGAACGACGATCGGTCAACGATTCTCAGGTCGATCTGGATGCCCCTCAGAATCACGGACGCCTTCGTGGTTCCGCTCCCGATCACATCCGCAACTCCGGGCATCGTTGTGAACACAGCGATCACGGATTCGGGATCGTTAGACGATGCGATGAGGTCGATGTCGCCAACGGTATCCCTGTGACGCCTCAGGCTACCGGTCACCGTTACATTCTCTGCATGCGGGAATTTTTTCAGGTATTCAACCACGTACTCCGCAATCGGGGTGGCTACACCAAGTGGGATTCGTCTGTCAATGCCCTTCGATCTACGAATCGCCCTGAGGATTTTTTTCTCCTGCTTTGCCCCCATTCCCGGCAACTTCTGTAGTCTATGCCCAATTGCTGCTTTTTCAAGCTCATCAAGCGTTGTTATTCCGAGATTTTCGTGAACAAGCCGTACAGTCTTCGGACCGATACCGGATACTCCGAGCATCCG
>JAYEFS010000110.1:0-4407 GCA_034658695.1 Methanobacteriota archaeon
GTGCACGAAACATCTTGGGCAATCGGTTCAAGCTAAGCGAAGAAATGCCTTTGCGTCCAGCGATAAACCGGAACAAAAATGGGATCAATTTAGTGAGGTCGAATGAACGTCTTTTCATCAGCCCAGTGTGAGCCTCGTTATCATATCCCTTGCCACCGATGATTCGACCATCTGCATCTTTTAAACCTCCTTGATTTGGGTATTCGAGGTATCCTTATAAATCTTCTCGGTCTCCGGCACAGAGCCACACATGAGCCCCCTCACCCACCGCCGCCATCATCCACTACCCAACATCGCGCCCGCCGCCGTGCCCACGCACGCAAGCACCAGCAGCACAGTGAGCACACCCGCGCTGCGAATTGTTCGCAAAACAGTACGAGTTTCAGTTAGGGGGAGACGCCTTTTCATAACAATCAGCTCCGGTGTGCTACACTCCATACACACAACCTGCCCCTATAAGCATTTCGCCCCCGTCACCTGCCGCAAGCATCACGAACACCCCAAAATCAGATCTTATCTAATCACATGGGGTTATCCAACTTTTCATCAAAATATTCGCACGCAATGACCTCAAGAACTCCACCGTACCAGTCTCTGGATGCAGCAATCTCTTTTATTGAGCTTAAAGCATCTTCACGGGATAAAACACCAGCATCGTACAGCAAACGTATAACAAATGCCGATGTTAACACCTTCACTTCTGCCACAGATTTCATATACGGCAGTGCCCTGACATCATCGGTAATAACGTAATCGCACTTGCATGTCCCCGCAAGCGATAGGATTTCGGCTTCACCGATGTCGATGTTGTTCAGGTGTTCTGGTATCAGGAACACCGATTTTACCGCAATGACCCCATCTTCGACCAATCTCAAAAGATCTTTTGCGGATCTGCCATGCACGTCCTCAAATTTGGCGATACCGCACAGTTCGTCATAGACCGCTTTTGAGATGATGAACTGGACAAGTTTCAAAGCCTGACTGACAAGACCTTTTATCTCCAGTGAGACCAACGCGCTGGTATCTGCCAGTATGATGATCACGCCTTTGACCTCTTTGCAACCTCATCTGCTTCCAACAACGACTCTAGTATGGTTTCTTTGTAGGTTCTGATCCGTTCTGCCTCTTTGAATCCGAGCAGGGTTTTTAAAGATTCGTAACTGATTTCACCTCTGGCGTACCTGGATGCTATCTCTCGTTTCAGGCTATTTAATTCAAGTTCTTCTCTGATAGTATCTGAAATCACATTCTGCAGGTATTCGTTCTCGGTTTCGAAGTGTTCGCTTGCCACAGCTCCGATTTTCATGTACAGATCCTCAGGAAGTTCAAGTTCTATTGACTTAACCGGCATATTCGAGTCACATTCACGTAATTGGGCAGATACATCATAAATATTTGGTGCATACAATCTGTTTTGCGATTCCCCTGTCGAAACACTCAGCCCTTCACCGCTTCACCGATCCGGTCATACCGCCGTCTGTATCGTCGCAAAAGTCCACACGATCCGCACCGCCACCATCATCCACGACCCAACATTGCACCCGTCGCCGTGCCCGCGCACGCAAGCACCAGCACCGCGAGCACGCCCGCGCTGCGAATTGTTCGCAAAACGATACGTGTTTCGGTTGTTGGTTAAAAAACCACAGAACCCATCAGAAACAGGCATGTCACTCTTCTTGGACGCGAAGATTGTCAGATCTGCGGCAGCGGCAGCATCAACCCCCTGATCCGTCCGCAAGCAGCGTTCAGTCCGAACAGCACCGCGTCTCGACTACGCCCTGTGTAGAAGAGCGTCGTCATCGGATCGCCCGCGGAGATCCTGCACCCGGGTTGTGGGATGTCCATGATTTTGAGCTCTTCATTCCCCCTCTCCTCTTCTTTCGCAAGCCCCCTTACGATCGCCTCATCGATTGTGATGTCAGAATCAGCGAAGACGATCGCCTTTCCTGCAAACCCGGATCTATATGCCGTTTCCGCCAGCCACTCCGAATCGATCTCTGGCAGCTCTCCTCCAAATGCCTTCACATGCGCACCAAACACGCTGATCCCGGAAACAGCCTCAACTGTGTCGATTGTTCCCTGAAACCGCGCATTCACCTCGATTACCACGGGACCGTCCTTAGTTATCAGAAAATCGACGCCGTTTGAGCCGATGAGCCCCAGATTCAGGATCAGCCGGGTAGCGGTTTCACACATCTCGCAGTTATCGTTGCTCTGAAGCGGCGTTATGTTTCCGCAGTATGCGAATCTGTGCGTGGTGAGCCACGGTGTTCCGATCAGTTGCTCGTTTACCGCGATTGCGACCGCGTGGTCGCGCGTGGAGATTACTGAGACGCTTGCCGGAACGCCAGCGAGACATTCCTGAATCAGCAGATATTTTCCGGATTCGGTTTCGTGATCCCCGATCTCCGCGCTGCTGCATGCGAGTCTGTTCTCCACGCCTCCAACACCGTAAATCGGCTTTACCATGACTGGATACTCGATATCATCATTTATATTGTAGATCTTCGGATGCGGGACTCCGAGAGCGCGCATCTTTTCTGCGAACGACCTCTTGTTCCCGACTGATCTCATGATGTCGGGCGGGTTATTCAGTACCCGGTAGCCTTTCAGATTGGCGTATTCAAATCCTGTGCCAAGGACGATTGCATCAAAATCCCAGTTCAGGTGGTCCAGACAGTCCAGCAGATCCTCGTCGCTCATAATCTCATCGAATCGTGCATATCGGTCTGCGCACCCCAGAAGATCGGAATCTCCGAAGTGATCCAGCGAATAGACGGTGTATCCTGCGTGCTTTGCCGCACAGACGAGGTATCTGGTGCTGTATCCGATGATCAGTATCTTCATAATCTCATTCCGAGATTCTGTGTTTGCTCGTGAGGCAATAAACATTGGGTGCGTTCGGACTCACAACTCAGGGCATCCGCTGAATTCGACCAGAAAAGAGTTAAGTACAGACTTGACAAAGGACGTATCTTGATTGATGGCGTTCATTGACAGCGTTCTGCAGTTACAGGTTCATGGGAGGCTTATAAAATGAGAATTAAGGTAGATATGGAGAGCGATGCACTCTATTTTGGATTATGTGAGAATGATGTCGAAGATAGCGAAGAAATCGCCCCCGGAATTATCATCGATTATAACAAAGGCGGTAACGTGGTCGGCATAGAAATTCTTGGAATTACTGCACGATTACCTGTAGAAGAATTATCTCGTATGACAATTGAATTGCTCACAGTCATGCAAAATCCCCCGCCGCCCGCCTAAACTCGACCAGAAAAGATTTAAGTGCCAAAGATCAATCCAGTTATGTACTCCGGATATGGCGGGATACGAGGGTGATTACGCCCCTTTGGCTCGGTTGGGCAGAAAGGTGTAGGAAAGGCTGTGCAAGTTACAATCACCACAGACAACCGCGTTATGCAGTTTAAATGGTGGGAGACATGAAAAAAATAAAGAATATAAACGGCGGTATTAAGAAAGATGTTATTCTCAACATGGGTGAAACGATAGCTGCAGAGATAGAGTTCTATAACCAGGTGCTGAAAAAATTCGAATCACGATACGGTGATCTCGCGGAGTTCGGATCCAGAATAGCTAATGCAGAGTTGCCAGAACATCCCTACTGGGGGGGGAATCCATCGAATACAGAAACGCATACGAAGAATTACTGGGTTTGAAAAGGATGGAAGGTGTATTTGATTGGATATTACGCTTATTAAAGCAGCAAGAATATTTCTCAGAGAGTGTTATTTTGCAGAATCTGCCCGGAACCTGAGAACAAAGATCAGGATTGTTCTGAGAGATAATTATTCCATGGATATGTATTATAATAGAACACTGGGCAAATCTGCGTATACGCTGATAAAGGAAAAAAGAGGATCATCGGACGGTATAATGCCCCACATCATAAGTATCTCAAGAATTTTCCCCACCATTTCACACTACTGATGGTAAACCAATTTCGTCGCCATTGAGTGGTGATCCGGAAACAGATGTATATATCATTTTAGATTACACAAGTGAATTCTTCGTTAATCCAGAGCACGCATAGATAATGACATCGATGCGGATGCTACACGCTTGACGTTGTGTGGCATCAACCAGATTTATCATTGACCCCTCCGTTTTTTACGGTTTTTGTTATTTCCCCCGCACCGCGCCCCCACCACCCGCCCAAACTCGACCACAAAAGATTTAAGTGCTAAAGATCAATCCAGTTACGTAATCCAAATATGACGGGATACGAGGGTGATGAAGCCCTTTTGGCTCTGTTGGGCGAAAAGGTGCGTGATGGCTGTGCAAGTCACAATCACCACAGACAACCGCGTTATGCGGTTCAACGAATATAGAATGTACAACACAACAACATGGAGGTAAATAGACATGAATAAGAACGTAATGTTA
>JAYEFS010000111.1:0-4406 GCA_034658695.1 Methanobacteriota archaeon
CTCGGATCGGTTTGTTTAGTGTGGTTGTCCATGCCATCGCCCTCAGACAACCATAATTGTAGTTATTGTATATAAAGATGATGATGGCTCAGAGTGGATTCTTGTGTCTTAACCGAACACCAATGGAGGCGAATCATAATGAACAACAAACAAGTTCTGTCAGCACTGCTGGCGGCGATAATGGCACTCTCGATTGCAACGAGCATGGCGGCAGCGACCGATGATAGTGGCTGCTCGATTAACTCCAGTCCGGAAGTCCGACCTACCGACGATCCAGTGAGCAACCGAATAGACGATATCCTCGATGAGACGCCAGTCTTTCTATTCTTCTATTCTGACTGGTGCCCTTACTGCCACCAGCAGATGCCGATAATCGATGAACTGGAAGAAGAGTATGCGGGAGAGGTTGCTTTCATCCGCATCAACGTAACCGAAAGACCTGATCATGCAGCGGAGTTCGGGGTGAACGCGCTTCCGGCGATGGTTGTTATTTCGGGCACGAACATGGATGGGTATCTTAAGGAGGAGATCTCGGGCTTTGCAGAAGAGGCGGAGTTGGAGGCGATCATCACTCCGGGCGAGGCGGATGATGCAGGTGGTGTCGGCGTCACCGCGTTAGCCGCAAAATGCAATTCCTGCTCTGATTGCAGCAGTAAGTTGAATGGCAAGTATGCTACTGTCGTACTCACAACAGACCTGATCGATGTCAAAGGATCCTGCATAATCTTTGGCGCAGACAACGTCGTCTTCGATGGCGACGGGCACAAGATCGATGGCGACGATAAAGGGGAATTTGAGTCCGGAATTGCGATGACCGGCAAAAGCGGCAACACGATCAAGAACTGTGTGATCACCGACTTTGAATCAGGGGTAACGCTGTACGGTTCATCCAATAACAAGATATACGACAACAAGATAAACTCAAATTATTACGACGGCATCTGGATCAGTGAAAAGTCCAATTCAAACAGCATCTATGATAACCTGATCGAAGACAACGGGAAATATGGGGTCTTTTTCTCATCAAACAGCAACGGCAACACATTTTCTGAAAACGTCGTCTGTTCCAACCCAACAGACATCCATGACGGCGATCAGAATTCCGGCGATGAAAACTCCTGCGAAACGACATATAATTGGAACGATGTCGGAACGCAGGGATGTACATACGATTGCACGGTCGAGAAGCCAGACCTCGTGATAACCGATATCTCGAACGATGGTGGCACCATCTGCTATACGATAAAGAATATCGGCGATGCGACTGCGCAGAAGGGGCATTACACCACACTATTTGTGGATGGTGCGTATCAGATAAAGGAGCAGGTGGATGTGGACCTGGCACCCGGAACGAGCGTAAAAAGATGCTTCGACCACTACAGCTGGAGCTGCACCGCTCCGGAGGATAAACTGAAGGTATGTGCCGATTACGGAGATTCTGTGGGTGAGAGCAACGAGAAGAACAACTGTCGGGAGGAGACATGGCAGTGTGCGCCAGTGAAGTTGCCGGACCTTGTGATAACCGATATCTTGGATGAGGCTGGTAATATCTGCTACCAGATACGAAACATCGGCGATGCCACGGCTCCGAGTGGACATTACACCTCTTTATTCATCGGTGGCAATGAGGCGGCAGGTGACGTTATCGATTCTGAGCTGGGACCTGGAGAGCGGCTGAAGCGATGCTTCAACTATGCATGGCAGTGCAGTCCTCCGGAAGACGGTATAGTGGTGTGCGCAGATCGCGAGGACTTTGTAGATGAGGCGGATGAGGGGAACAACTGCAGAAAGGAGGTCTGGAAATGCGATACCACGCCACCCGTGATCGTTTCGGGTCCGGTTGTCTCTGAGATCACCCAGAGTTCGGTTACCATCTCATGGACCACCGACGAATATAGCGACAGTCTGGTCAGGTTTGGCAGAACCGCGGGGAAGTATGAGGATCAGAAATCTGACATGAAGATGAAACAGGAGCATAAACTCATCCTGACAGATCTATTGCCATCGACCACGTATCGCTATCTCGTGGAATCAACCGATGCGAGCGAGAACACTGTAGTCAGCCGGGATGGGCTCTTCGAGACGTCGCCGTTGCCGGATGATGAGCCGCCTGTGGTGCACTCTCTTGATATCACCAGAGGGAAGGGTGACTTTCTGTACTACGAAATGTCCGCAGATGCAACTGACAATATCGGTGTCGAGAGAGTCGAGTTTTACATTGATGACAGGCTCACCGGGACCGATTATTCTGAGCCGTATCAGTGTTATATGGATCCAGCCAGCATTGGAATGACACGGGCGGAATTTTTCGAAGAGCATACGGTGGAAGCGGTAGCAGTTGACAGATGCTCCGCTGCCGTCCACCTGCCTGCGCCCTTTGACCCTCCGTATGAATGTGAGCATATCGGCATGGAGATGAGGCATCCTCATTCGGATTCTACCATTTATATTGAAGGTGACACGGTTCCCGCTGGAACTATTGTGCCTATCGAGGTGTATGCCGCTCTGGAGCAAGAGAGATGTGTTTGTGCGGAGAGGAGCTGCGATGCCTATGGTATGGACCGGTGTGATCGGTTTTCGTGCATAACAACGCTTTCTCCAGTTTCGAAGGTGGAGTTTTATGTTAACCTTGCACCGATCCCCAACACTTCTTCTGGCTATGTATATACCGGTAATTGGGATGCCAGTGGTTTCCCCATTGGAACATATACCATCAGGGTCGATGCCATAGCCAGCGAAGACTGTAAGCAAACGATAATACGCGATGTATCGGTAGTCCGTGGAGCACCAAGCCTCGAACTTGAGAGGACCGTGACCCGAGTGGGGAACTATTTCCGGGTAGAGCTGACTCTGTCCAACGATGGGACCGTCAGCACCCCCTATTTCGACCGCATCCTGGACAATGTGATTGGCTTTCAACCTCTCCAGGGGAGCGGCCATACCGGAGTCTATGACTATGACGTGACATCCGACTGTTCACCCGACGGTAGAAGCTGTGAAGTCGCGATCTATCTCTCCCCTGGTGCAGGCGAGATCAGACTTGGCCCGGGCGAAAGCCTCACCGTGGAATACCTGGTGGTGCCGGTGCTGTATACCCGCTCTGCCGCCATTGATGTAGATGACTGCACTATCGGCGCGGAGGACGTTCGCGTTGTGAATTACTGGGACATCGAGATAGAACGTTTTGAAAGGCCATGGGACCCACACAGCCTCGTGTGGGACGCTATGGCAGCGTCGGATTACCTGATTGTCACCAACCCTGAGCAGCTATTCGATTTGAACCTTGATGCTGATGTAAACGATCTGTTGTCCGCGATGGCTGAGCTGGCTCAGCTCAAGACAGGCATCCTTGGCTATGTTTCCGGGCATGGTTCATCGGATCCGCACTGGGTCGATGACTATATCGAGGACTGGGGCTATGGTATGATGAGGGGCAGTGATGATCATGACATTGAGGGCGACTACTTGTCAAATGGTTACTTGCTGATCGTGGGGGAAAATGAGATCGTACCCGCCCGCAGTTGGAGCAGAGATGCGCCCTGGTACGCTTCGTGGTTGCCGTCGTTTGATGTTGATGCAACCGATCTGCACTACGCCAATACTGCCGGTGACGTGATTGATCCCGAACTCATTGTGGGCAGAGTTATCGGGAACGACGCCGCAGAGTTGCTCATCCCTCTTCAAACCAGCATTGATGTTCAGAAGGGAACGCCGGGGCACTCTTTCGATCGCTCGCAGGCACTGATTGCGACCGGGTTTCCAGAGTCCAGAAGTGGTGGCAGCGATCACATCAACTTTGCCAGCGAGGCACGTGCCGTTCAAGAAAGAATTCGCGATTACGGCGCCAGCCCGGTAACGATCGTGGATTTCACGGACTACGTGAGCCGAACGCTATCGGTGAGCGCGTTCTTCGCCAACACTGCTGACATGGACATAGTCCATTTGGTTGGGCACGGCAGCCCCCATTCGATGGACGACCTCTGGGTTTCAGACTTTGACACGCAACCTGATCCCTTTGCCGATGTCAATCCGTTCGTCTACGGTTCCTCATGCCTGACTGGGCGGTATATGGATGATACAAGCCTTGCTGAGAAGTTCTTGCAGCGGGGCGCCGCGCTCTATCTTGGCTCAACAGAAGTGAGCTATTGTTGCCCCAATACAGTGGTTGCCAAGAAAATCTATAGCAGGTGGGATGCGGATGAATCCATTGGCTCCGTCTTGAGGGGGGTGAAGAGAGATATTGGCGGATGGCGCTGGGATGACTATATGTCGGGACATTAGGCTTTGGGACAAAATTCATGAACCTGCAGATCTACGCCAGTGCGGTACCACGTCACCCATGATCTCCAAGTACCCAACTCTTCGGATATTGTGCCCCACAAGCTTCAACCGTGTCTCAGTCTCCT
>JAYEFS010000112.1:0-4404 GCA_034658695.1 Methanobacteriota archaeon
CGGGCGCATCTCTCTCAACTTTGCGTCTCTGCGACTTTGCGACCTTGCGTTATATCAGAGGAACGCAAAGACGCGATGACGCAAGGGCGCAAAGATTGGAAACCACAGAATCCATCAGAATCAGAAAGAACGTTATGAGGGGTTCGGAAAGATGATAGTTGCAACTGACAATGACAAATGGCACTCTGACAAGATAGTGACGGTCTATAACCAGAAATCTCTTGTGGAGATGCTAACTTACAACAGCATTTAGAGGATTGTGGCTACAGAATCCAGCAGTGTACAAATCATTTTGTTAAAACATCGATGTAGTACCTGTGGAAAGAGCAATATCCAAAAAAGGAGCGAATGAAGATCAAAAAGAGATAAGCAGGATAATTTCTACGTTGAAGAACTCGGTGAAAAAGCACAGAATAGATCGTGATTTTGCAAGATTTAAGTGGAGAATAGAAAAGACTCAAGAAGAGTTGCTGTCAATCGCTAATGAGCTGCTATCAAGGAACAAAGACAGTAATAGTGCTAAATTCATTCTCAGGACTGCGGGCATTGTGACACTCTTCGCAGAATCAACGACAAGAGGGATACATATCCCTGACAACAATAATCACGTCGAAACCCTCATGGGAATTGTTGGGCAGAGAATAAAGAAGAATCGTCAGTCATGGGTCGATAAAAACCTGGATATTACGGTGAACACTATCTGGCAGATAATCTCGTAGGCGATGGTTCGGAATTTATACTATCTGGGCATCTTGGATCCCGCCAGTGTTACTGGAATTTCCGGATAGATTTTTTGTGCCCCAAATATAGACTGGTGCCAATTTATTACCGGATAGCGAAATCGGTATCGAGGGGGTTAATGTTTTGGTGGGGACTATATGGATGAGGGCTTCAGCTACCGATTTTTTGCACATGTTTGAAAGTCAAGTCTAACACGCTATATATGTTTTGGAAGCTGGGATAACATGATGGATTTCATGCTGAAAGGTCTTGAGATTGATATGCCCCCTAAGAAGGGCGGATCATTGGATTCCAATTGATTCGTCATCCCAATTAACTTTTGTTTTGCATAATTTCAGCAATTTCAGTAAATACTGGCATAATTTTGCTTATTACTCTGAAAAATCAGTTGATTTGGATTGCATTTGGTCTGGTCGAAAATAAGATTGTGACTGGTGATGCGCTTCGAGAGCAAAAATTTGAGTGAGCGATCACGTCAGTTTGAGTGGGTGGGACTATAATTAGAATTGCTGTGAAAACGGTGAACAAAAAAAGACAACTGACACATCCACACCCTGCACCATGTGAGGGCACATCCTGTGTGGCAAGGGAATACTTTTAAAACCAGAACGGAAATTCATAAGAAACCATGTTCGAGCACGAATACCAACTTTCATATTTCAAAGAGAACGGATTCATGCGCAAGCAGTGTCCTAAATGCGGCGGGCATTTCTGGACGAGAGACGAGGAGCGGGAAACCTGCGGCGACGCACCGTGCGACGAGTACACGTTTATAGGTGACCCGACATTCTCAAAGGAGTACGACCTTGCAAGCATGCGTGAAGCGTTTCTCTCTTTCTTCGAAGCAAACGACCATACCCGGATCGACCGATATCCGGTGATTGCGCGGTGGCGTGACGATATCTATCTGACAATCGCCTCGATTGCTGATTTCCAGCCGTTTGTCACATCCGGAATCGTTCCACCACCGGCAAACCCGCTCTGCGTCTCCCAGCCGTGCATCAGGCTCGATGATCTGGATTCAGTGGGAAGAAGCGGTAGACATCTCACAAATTTTGAGATGATGGCGCATCACGCCTTCAATGACACGGATCATGAGATATACTGGAAAGATCAGACCGTTGAGTACTGCGACCGCCTCTTATTCGAACTCGGCGCCAACCGGGATGTTACCTATAAAGAAGAGCCATGGTCTGGCGGCGGCAATGCCGGTCCCTGCCTTGAGGTGATCACTGGTGGTCTCGAGCTTGCAACCCTCGTATTCATGAACCTGCAGGAGAGCGGTGATGGCGATATCAAAATTAAGGGCAAAAATTACGCAGAAATGGACAATCGCATCGTTGACACCGGATATGGACTTGAACGGTTCGTGTGGGCATCGCGGGGGTCTCCAACGATATATGATGCGATATTCCCGGATATCGTGGACAAAATCACGGAATACGCTGGAATCGAACACTCATTACAGGATCCCGAGTATGCGGAGGTGCTTGCGCAGAATGCACGGTTATCCGGGTTGTTTGATCTGGACAGAAGCAGCGATCTGGAGAAATTGCGAGCAACCGTTGCAAAAGAGATCAAGATCGATGTGGACAGACTCAAATCGATCATAGAGCCGGTTGAGAAGGTGTACGCAATCGTCGATCACTCCAGATGCCTCGCGTTCATGCTTGGCGACGGAATCATCCCGTCGAACGCAAAGGCTGGCTATCTTGCAAGACTGGTCATCAGAAGGATGCTGCGGCTGATGGACGCATTGAAACTCGATGTTTCGATCACCGAACTGGTCGAGATGCAGATTGCGACCATTCACGATCCGGCGTACATGCACAGGATAGACACCATAAGAGAGATACTTGATCTGGAAGACAAGAAATATCGTCAGGTCATCTCGAAAGGCAGGGGGCTTCTGGAGCGTTCGGTCAAAAAGTTCAAGGATACCGAGACGATTCCGACATCACAGTTGATTGAGTGGTACGATACTCACGGAATCCCTCCGGAGGTTACAAAGGAGGTTGCGGATGCCGCCGGACTCGAGATCGAGTTCCCTGACAACTTCTATTCAATGGTTGCGAGTACCCATTCCGTTGTTGCACCCGCTGAGACCGTGGAGATGCCATATATGGAACGGGCAAAGCATATCCCCCTGACAAAACGGCTCTACTATGATGAACCGGTTCAGACGACGTTTGAGGCGGTGGTGCTTGACGTCTTTGGCAACTGCGTCATCCTTGATCAGACCCTCTTTTATCCTGAAGGCGGCGGGCAGCCCGCAGACCACGGCGTGATCACCACAACGGACCTTGTCATACAGGTTGTTGATGTGCAGTCCGTAAACGGCGTTATCATGCACGAGGTTTCCGGACTGGAAGAGAACCCGGCGTATCAGATCAAAAAAGGCGATCTCGTCAACGGCACGATCAATTCGGAGCGCAGGTTTGCGCACACCCAGCATCACACAGCAACACACATCGTGAATCACTGCGCAAAGCTCGTTCTCGGAGATCACATCTGGCAGACAGGCGCGCAGAAATCGGAGACCAAGGCTCGTCTGGACATAACGCACTTCAAACGCATCACAGACGAGGAGCTCGCTAAAATCGAGCGTTTTGCAAACGAAGAGGTTGTGAAGAACCAACGGGTGTACACGGAATGGATGGATCGGACAGATGCTGAGCGGGACTACGGTTTTGGCTTGTATCAAGGTGGGGTTCCGCCGGGCAAGGATATCAGGGTCGTCCGTGTCGGAGATGATGTGGAAGCCTGCGCGGGAACGCACCTGTTGTACACTGGCATGATCGGGCAGATCAAGATGCTGCACACCGAGCGAATACAGGACGGCGTTGAGCGGCTCGAATTCGCTGCCGGTGCTTCAGCGGTGCACGCCATTCAGGAGCGTGACCGGATATTGAGTGAGGCATGCGCCATACTCAGGGTGCCCCCTGAGAAGCTTCCTGGCACGGCGGACAGGTTCTTCACCGAATGGAAGGAGCTTTCGAAGCAGAATGCACGCTTGAAGGAGGAACTCGCCTCATCGCTCGTGGACAACATGGTCGCGAATGCCAGACCGATCTGCGGCATCAATGGCACCGGCGGAACCGACGGCATCAGCAGTATCAGGGTCGCATCGCACATCAGCGCACACGCAGATATGCAGGAATTAATCAAGATTGCGAGTCAGATACGCGATATTCCGGATATGGTCGCGGTGATCGGCAGCGACTATGATGGTTGCAAGGTCGTGGTTGCGGTCGGCAGGGACGCGCAGCAATCCGGGTTTGATGCCGGAGCGATCGTACGTGAGATATGCAAAAAGATCGGCGGAAGCGGCGGCGGAAAGCCAGATCTGGCGCAGGGCGGAGGTCCTGATGCGGATGGGCTGCGGAGCGCGTTTGACGAGGCGGTTGAAGCGATTTGTATATGACGGTTGCCGATTTGGGATGGGGTCTTGCAATTTTCGTGTCGTCTGCGATGGTCTGAAGAGATGTCGTCACATTACGCAGTGTTGGGCATAGAACCATGACCCTTCATTCGCGTATCCTGGGGTGATGAAAACTCTCCATATTCGGGTGAGTTCCACATCCCAAAACCTTGCCATTTTTGTTCCTTTTTGTCACCCCGTCCTCAATGGACAATAGATAAGTGGCGCGCTGAATACGGCGC
>JAYEFS010000113.1:0-4388 GCA_034658695.1 Methanobacteriota archaeon
GATGCATCATCGCCCTCTGAGAGGGTTGTTTTGCTGTTACCAAGCCGCGTCATCAAGTCTGCCAATTCTGTAAAGACGCCTTTGTGCACGATATCTTTTGGCTCTCCCCCGATTCTCTGATCAAGGAAAAAGTCCAGCAACCGCACACCCTGTGGACAGGCTACCTCGCACTGTCCGCAGGTTAGACAATCCCAGACGTCTGTATCTGTGTCGTAGATGTTTGAATCATAGATTGCGACTCTCGGAGAGAATGGAACAACCCTACGCACAGGACAGATGGCAGTACAGGTGCCGCACTGGTAACACACTTGAGCATTGCTTGAATTGTTGGTCACCGATATTCACCTACTGCTTCGTTGTTAAATCGTAACAATCGCGAAGTTCACGCGAAACAGAAATTTACTCATAGATGGTTAGAGTGGAGGACGAGAGGATATTAAAAGGTTTCGGAGCGTTTTGTTTACAGTTATTTTTATAAAAATTCACTGCGGATGTATCTCGCAATCACCGCCCGAACTGATCTATCGCACAGGAAGACTACGACCGGAACAACCATTCGCCTCACCGTGAGTCTGACCGAACCGACAGCACGATATACGAGTGTCCGCTCCCAGAAGACAGGATCCAGCCGAATTGAGACCGCAGGAATACGGGTCAGTGGAGCAGAAGCTGCATACAGAAACCCGGCAAGCATGCCGGTCTCGGCAGGATCATCAAGCCCGAATGCCGCACGGCATGAGAGTTCTTTGATTACAACCCCGCGCACCACCTTTCGCACAAGCGCGACAACCGGGCGGTGAAGCGTACGGATCAGATCAAAGAGGTGATCAATATTCATTTCATCCCCGGTCTTCTCCTTTTTCTTCTCCTTTTTCATCTCCCCTTTCTTTCCCTTCCCCTCCATCCCCTCTTTCTGCCCCCTCCGGTCTTCTTGCTCTGCGGCGGCAGCGCCGTTGATTGCGCGGGATAGAAATAGCCATTGCACCTCGATATTCTGCACAGACTCTGCTCCGGAGCCTCCTTTCAGTTCAAATCGGAATACAAACGGAACCAGGAGCAGAAGTATCACTGCAAGCGCAAGCGTTGCTGCGATGATCAACAAAAAAATGAGAAGGGGGAAGTACAAGATACTGCCCCCTCAGTTCTCGTCCGCCGACTCTTTCGTCTCCTTCTTTCCTTTCAAGGATTTTATCTTGTCCACGACCTCGGGCACAGTCTCTATGATCTTCCCGATGTCCAGACCCTTCCCGGTCGTGGAAAGCAACTGGACCTCGTCTTCTGAGACCACGAGAAAGGCGACAGGCTCAATCTTTGCGCCGCCACCGCCGCCACCGCCGAAACCACTCTCCTCGTCACGCTTGCCCTCACCGCCACCGCTGCCAAATCCGAAGGATACCTTGCTGATCGGCACCACGGTTTTGCCTGCCATCGTGATCGGCTCACCAACGATGGTTTTTGTGGTGATCAGTTTCTCAAGCTGCTCCACAACTTCTCTCATCAATTCTTCGACACCCATTTCAATCACCTCGGTTCATCTGATCGCAAGCAGACCTGATAACACTTTCTGTCGTGCGGATCACCGGCGTCCAATCGATGGTATTCCTGCTCATGGCACTCATGGCACGCACCCCCCATAGTGGGTCCCGATCGTTTTATCGGTGAATCGGTGCTGCGGCGGTTCGTTGCAGTTGCGGTTGCGGTTCTGGTCTGGGTTCTTGCGGGGGTTATTCATGCTGCTTATCTCCTTTTGTTCGGATTGGTCTATCGATTGACCGATCCGATGATACATACGTACCTGATGGCACTTAAACTTTTCGATAAATCGAAAGATTGTATGATGTAAAAATAGAGTGTGTGCCACACGAAAAATGCAAAAACTTTAAAGGCTTTCATAGTGCATTAACAAGTATAAGGGAGAACAAACTGGGCGGGAAGTGGATCATGAACAATGTGAACTATCCATCAGTATCCACCACGCTTGCGATCGGCAGCATCGAGCTTCCGAACAGGATCGTGTTTCCTGCGTGGCAGGTAAAATATGCGAATACAGACGGAACGATCTCAGATAAACTCACGGATTTCTACACGGCAATCGCAGACAGTGGTCCGTCTGGGTCTGGACGTGGAACTGGGATGCCTGACCACACGCAAAACCCTGCAGGACGGGCTGTGGTACGGACTGCAGAAGATTGGATATAGTAGTGGGATACGTGATACAACATGAAAGGAGGAACGGATAATGCAAGGCGCTTATGAGAAGATACCCGTGCTCAAGATCGGCGATTTCCTGATCACATCGATTCAGGTCGCACTTCACGACAGACTTGCGCTGGGGTTGCAGGACGACATTCTGGCTAAGATCCAGGAGACGAATGCGAAAGGGCTAATAATCGATGTGACAGCAATTGACGTCCTTGATAGCTTCATAACAAGGGTACTCGTGGAGATTGCGAAGATGGCGAACATCATGGGAGTCAAGACCGTTCTCGTGGGAATGCAGCCGGCAATCGCCATAACGCTCGTTGAGTTCGGGATGGAGCTAACCGGGATACAGACCGCGCTCAACCTCGAGAAGGGGCTGGAACTCATCGAAAAGATTGTTAGGGAAGAACAGGAATGACAGGGTGACAACATGTCTGATTCTGAAGAGACGATACCGATCAAGGATGAGTATGATATAGTGGTTGCCAGATCAGCCGGAAAGACGATCTCCTCAAAGTGTGGGTTCGGGCTTGTGGACCAGACGCGCATCTCAACAGCTATATCCGAGCTGGCACGAAACATTCTGGTCTACGCAGTCACCGGAACCGTGTACATCAGAGAGGTTGATGCGGATGGAAAACATGGAATCGAGGTCGTGGCAGAGGACCACGGTCCCGGAATTGCGAATCTCGATCTCGCGATGACTGATGGACACACTACTGGCGGAGGGCTCGGGGCAGGGCTCCCGGGAACGAAGCGACTGATGGACGAGTTTGAGATCGTAACCGCAGTCGGAGAGGGCACCACCGTAACGGTGCGAAAATGGGTGTAGCAGGGGCAGGTACGGTAGCATGACTCACGAAAGTGAACTGCGAGAGAAGTATTCCGAACTTCTAAGAGAATTTCTGGAGTCCAGGGATGAGCAGTGCCTGTACGACATCGAAAATATATCCAAAGAGTTCGTGAGGGCTAATATAGGTCCTGATTACATACTTGAGGTGCATCTGAATACTCTCAATGAAATAATTTCCGAAACACCTGTTGATAAAGCCGTTCAGGTGTATAACAATGCATCCGAACCTATTTTCAACCTTATGGTCGCCTACGCGACGGCATATCACGATTACATAGCGATGAATGAAGAACGATATCTGCGTGAGAAGCAACTCGCAGATGAACTCAACGATGCAAACAGAAACCAGGAGATGTTCATCAGCATCATGAGCCACGACATCAGGAGCCCGCTCTCAGCGGTCGTTGGCTACAGCGGGCTGATTCAGAAGCGGTCAAATGACGACGAGAAGATCAAACGTTTTGCAGAGAAGATAGAGAAGACCGCGATGGAGATCGACCGGATGATCGAGAACATAAGAACGTATTCCAAGGTCAAAAAAGGGATTTCCGAGGAAGACTTCTACAAAATTGATCTGAAGACAACGTTATCGGAAATATTCGAGTTTCTTGATGAAAAAATACAGGTGCACGGTACAAAGATCGAAAAAAGGTATCGGACGGACAGGGAGTACATGGCACTTGGAACCGAGTTTCTGAAGAACGCATACTTAAACATAATCGACAATGCGATCAAATACAGCCCGAAAAATTCAATGATCTCAATAACACTCGATGACGCCGACTCTGACTGGAAATTCGGGGTCGCAGACCACGGGGACGGCGTACCCGACGAGATGAAGGAAGCGGTATTTGAGCGTTTCACGCGAAACGACAAGTGCGGAATCAAGGGGAGCGGGATAGGACTCGCGATCACCAAGCATGCGATTGAATCGCACGGGGGCAAGGTCTGGATCGAGGACAATCCTGGCGGAGGCTGCATATGTTATATAACGGTGCCGAAAGCATGAAAATTGAAATAATAACGATACCAAAGGAAGGCGAGACCGAGAACGGCGACGCGTACTTCGTAAGGGAAGCAGACGACAGCACAACACTTGCGGTGATCGACGGGATCGGGCATGGTACCGAGGCGCATCTTGCATCGCAGACGGCTGTCGAGTGCCTCGAGGGATGCTGCGGTCAGGATCTGGTAGATGCGATCAAGAAGTGTCATGCGGCATTGCAGTCAACAAGGGGGGCTGTGATCGGAATCGCACGCATCGTGGATGAATGCATCCGGTTTTCCGGCGTAGGGAACATAACGGCGCTGAAGGTCAGGGAAGGGGAGTCGC
>JAYEFS010000114.1:0-4377 GCA_034658695.1 Methanobacteriota archaeon
GTACACGAGGTAATCGGAATAGTTGAATAGTAGCCGCTTCCCTTTGAAGTAAGTGCTCTAAATGCTTCGCGCTTATCATTAGTAAGTGTTACGAGAAATTTCTTGATGTTTAACTTCCTCAAGTTAAATATGGGGGACATACAATATATACTTCACAACATTATATGGTTGACGCGACACTATGTATGTCACCATGTTCCGGTCAAAACGCCCCAGGGATATCTTAAACGAGATTAAGTGGCGCGGCTTTCAGATGCACGACTGCACAGTCTCTTATCTGCACAGGGGCGCGCCCGATGACACGATGGTGATTCTGGGCTCCGAGATCACCAATCTGGGACATTCGTTCTTCACGCTGGAGACTGGAACCAGTATCCCATATCACCGAATACGCAGAATTGAGTACGCTGACAAGCTCGTTTATCGGAAGGGCGGATAGACTGGTTAGATGGACTTACTCAACATTGTGCGGATATTCGCATATAAAACAACGGGATTGACACAGAAATCTTGTGAAAATCTGTGTAATCTCGTGGTTCCTACTATACGGCATTGAGCAGGTTTGGTCAGATGGAATTTTCAGATGTTACACCACCGGTGTCGGCGGCAGCACTGATACGCCAGCAACGAGACACCCGACAACATACCCGGCAATCGCACCTGTGTTCAGGAACGGTAGCCCCGCCTGCGGCTTTCCCCCCGCAACGGCTGCCATCAGCACCACGTACCCAATCAACGTCCCGACCGCTGCGAGAACTGCGGGCAGGACTGCGTATCCGAATAATAACGACATGTCAGGATATGCTTTCAGAAGGAATGTGTTTGCAGAGACAACAAGGATCGTTGGCATCACAGCATCGCCGAGTCCCATGAAGTATGCGCCGCGCTCACCGTCCTCGTCGGCAGTGAAGTCCTGTTTCATGAAGGAGTAACCCTTTCGCTTCGGAACCACGAAGAGAATCGGCGCATGGAGTTCCATCACGCCCTCTGCGAGCGCGATCATGTGTTTGGTCTTGTACACGGAGATGAAATCGTAGACCAGGAGAAGGATCAAGAGGATGATTGTCGGGAGAATCGCAAGCGAGATTCCGAGAATTGCGCTTGCACCCGCCCCGACGAGAATTCCCGTGATATCGACCACATACCACTCAGGAAACTTGTATAAAAGCACAGTCAGCAGTGCAGTCAGGGTTACAGACGCAACAACCCCCATGAATGCTATAAAGACGTAATACATGGTCGCTGCCACTGCGAATAGCAGAATTCCATGGAGGATGTACTTTTTGTTCATCTTGATCACGATTAAGATGAAGAGCGTAAACAGTAGTATAATTGCAATATAATATACAGAATTCCATACTGACCCGGGATTCTCGGTTGCGCACATCCCTTCTGCTTCCATCGGTTGCGCCATCATGAGCGCAAGCGTCTGCACGAGTATGATGAACCCCGCCATCCCGATGAGCGGGACGTACTCGGATAGTGATTTCATAGTAGCACTTGAGCAGCAATGGTTGTAAACCTTGCCGGGGTCGGAGATTCTCATGAACGGCGGCTCTGGCATGAAGCTTGTGGCACATGACATCAGAGGCGTGGGTATCTTGAGATTATGGCGATGTGGTACCCAACTTGCACAGGCAGGGGTGTACGCCCGCATAAACGATACCAATATGTACGATAACAGTGAATGGCAACGCATGATCACCCCCGAGGAAGTCGAGCACATCGGATGGCTTGCGCGCATAAAACTGAGCGAAGAGGAAAAGAAGCAGTATGCGGGGCAGATGAATGACATACTTGATTATTTTGGGAAAATCGATGAAATAGATACCAATGTCGAGCCAACATACCATGTACTTGCATTACACAATGTATTCAGGGAAGATGCGGACTCTGAATCGATGAAACAGGAAGACGTACTCGCAAACGCCCCGAAAGAGAAGGATGGCTATTTCAAGACTCCGAGGATCGTGTGACCATGATAAGCACTATGAGCATTACTGAGGTATCACGACGCATCAAAGAGTCTTCTGCGGAGGCAGTTGTCGCTGAACATCTTAAACACATCCGAAAGAACGAATTTAACACATTCATAACGGTGGCAGAGGACGAGGCGCTCAGGCAGGCTCGTGTGATTGATTCCAGAGAATCGGAGTCAAACGGTAGACTCTCCGGTGTCCCGATCGCAATCAAGGACAACATGTCAACGAAAGGCATCCGGACGACCTGCGCATCCCATATTCTGGATGGCTACATCCCCCCATACGATGCCACCGTGATCGAACGTCTGTACGCTGAAGGCGCAATCGTTATCGGGAAAACAAATATGGATGAGTTCGCGATGGGAACATCCACAGAGTCCAGCTATTATGGACCGACAAGAAACCCGCACAACCCGAAGTGCGTTCCAGGGGGCTCATCAGGCGGGAGCGCTGCCGCTGTTGCCGCAGGAGAGGTGGCAATCTCGCTCGGATCTGACACAGGCGGCTCTGTTCGGTGTCCTGCGTCATTCTGCGGCGTCGTCGGGCTGAAGCCAACGTATGGTGCGGTATCCAGATACGGACTGATCTCGTACGCAAACTCGCTTGAGCAGATCGGACCGATCGCATCGAATGTGCGGGATGTTGCGCTCCTGTATTCGATTATTGCAGGTCACGATCCAAAGGACTCGACGTCTGTTGACTCGGATACAAATATTGCCATCAACTGTGATCTGCGCGGGCTCAATATCGGCGTTCCAAAGGAGTATTTCGGTGAAGGAATAAATCCCGCGGTGGAGAAGGCGGTCTGGAACCGGATACATGATCTTGAGGCAGAAGGGACGACATACACCGAGATTGAGATGCCGCACACGGATTACGCGCTTGCCGCATATTACATCATTGCGATGAGCGAGGCGTCATCAAATCTGGCGAGATTCGACGGCATGAGGTACGGTCTGCGTACCGATGACAAGGATGTGACCACAACATACTCGGATGTGCGTGCACTCGGGTTCGGAGACGAGGTCAAACGAAGGATCATTCTCGGCACATTCTCGCTATCGACAGGCTATCACGACAAATATTACCTGAAAGCCCTGAAGGTGCGAACACTTGTGAAACAGGACTTTGATTCAGCATTCGGGAGCGTTGATGTCCTGATCGCGCCGACTATGCCGATGACGGCATTCGGAATCGGGGAACTCGTGGATCCGCTCTCGCAGTATCTCGCTGACGTGAACACAGTTCCGATCAACCTCGCTGGTGTGCCCTCAGTATCAGTACCATGCGGAAGCACGCGGGGTCTTCCGATCGGGCTTCAGATCATCGGGGGGTTCTTTGAGGAGTCTCGGATTCTCGATGTGGCCGCGGTTGTGGAGCAGGTGAACGGGTAGCGCATCAGTCACCAGTCTTTCCTGCGCTGTCGAGTGATGTACTTATCGATTATTGCAGGGTCGCCTGCCCGGTATGCAGCGTGACTCTTCTCCAATTGCACCAGATCTCGTACATTCAAGCCGCGTCAGTTATATATGGGTCTTTGGTATCTCGCGTTGCAGTGACCAAAACCCCGGAGACTTTTGATATTTTCGAAATAAGGTTTCGGAAAACCACAGAGGACACAAAGTGACACAGAGGGGGCGAAAGATAAAAAAAATAACAACTCCTTGTGATCCTCTGTGCGGTCTGTGGTTTAATCTTCCTTACCATAACCGGATCCTCCGGAATAGTGGAAAAATGCTTGCACTCGCGAATTACCAGAGAGCCTTTTTAATTCATTTCTAATGCAACATATTAAATCGTACTTAAAAATTATCGTTTTGCATTATTAAACTATACTTGAGCGCCCCAATTAAGAACAGGATTCAATCAAACCGATAGAAAATCAAAAGATATGGGCATTCATCTGAATGTCACGCGATTCATCATGAGGTAGTTGACTTTATATCGCAAGAAGTCTAATATTTTCAACGGAGCGAATAAGATGCTATACACAAATCTGAAACATCTGGAAACGGAACAAGAAGTTAAAGAAGCCGTGGCAAAGAATGAAAGGGTCATGATTTGCTGCGGCAGAATGGGTCCGATGTGCCTTCCCGTCTATGATATTATGGAAGAATTGGAACCAGCATATCCGCACATCACATTCTATGACCAGGATTTTGACATCCCTTCGGCAGAATTTATCAAAAATTTGCCCAACTGTGCATCGTTCATGGGATTGCCGTTCACAGTGTATTTCAAGAATGGAAAAGTCGTAGCAGCCACAAGCAGCATACAAAACAATGACCAGGTGACGAAAATCCTGGACACGGAATTAGGTGAGTAATTGTGAGAAGATTAGCTCCGGAGCCGATTATTGGCGGATGATATGTTGGTTGCCAGGGTTACAGGCTCT
>JAYEFS010000115.1:0-4351 GCA_034658695.1 Methanobacteriota archaeon
CGGTGCAAGAAAAACCAGTAGCAATCGGTTCAATCCAATTGGAAAGATGCTTTCGCTCCAGTACTAAAATGAAACAAAAATGGGACCAATTCAGTACGGGGTATACACATCCTTTCATCACCATAGTACTTACCCCCCCTAATCGATTATATCATCCTCCCAGTCGAGCTCTAATGCTTCCGCTATATCATGAAGAACCTCCTGGGGAGTTTCACGAATGGAACGGGTCTTAACATGCAGCACTTTATGACCCCGCCCCATGAGGAATGCATCACGGGATTTGTCTCTGTACGACCCTTTGATATGGGTCTCTATTATTTCCCCATCCGGTTTGATGACCGTTTTTCCATCGACTTCTACAACCAGACGAATCCCGCGGCTCGGATTGGTGAGAACGAAATCAACCTCGATGTCTTTGATTGTGACGTGGACTTGCGGGTTTAACCCCGCGACAACCATCAAGCTGAACAGTTCCAGTTCGTACGGGCTTGTCTCTCGGAGGTCAGAAATAGTTTTGACATATCGCACCAGCTTACCAAGGATGCCGGGTTGCTGCCTGCAGTACTTGAAATCTCCTACCACAAATAATGCGTCTCTGGCTCTTGTCAATGCTACGTTGATAAGATTGTGGGGCTCCTCGACCCATCGGGTAGCACCGTATGTAATACCTTTCGCCACAACCGGACTGAATATCATAACATCCCTCTCGTCACCCTGATATCTATGGGCAGTCCCAACGGTCACACCATCTATGATGGCTTCTTTATCAAGTTTTTTCGAAATAGCTGTGGCATGGGCTCTGAAGGGTGTAACAACACCAATAGTTACCGCACCAAATCCCTCGCACTCTCTCAGTTGCTTCACCAGTTCACAGACCGCATTAACTTCCAGAGGGTTGATCCAGCTACGATCTTGTGGTCCATGTTTACAATATCCGTTCACCTGCCGACCATGTACACCCGCGCCGTAGGGCACATTCTTGACCTGATCGGGATCCCTTTTCAGACGAAGTCTCTTGTGATAGATGTGCTGATTGGCAAACCCGATGATCAGGGGGTGGCTGCGATAATGCTCGACCAACGGAACAACGTCCGAACGTCGTCCCGGCAAGCAATGGACCACGGTCTTGTAAACATCGTTTCCTGCATGACCGAGCAGTTCCAGCCACTCGGTGACGCCGAATTTTGCGGCAAGAGATCTTTCAGCCTCCTGACTGATAGCCCCGATGGAGGGGAGTTGCTCCGGGTCCCCAATGACAACTATCCGCTTAGCACGGTAAATCATTGGAAGGAGGTTGGTTAAAGTGCACTGGGTTGCTTCATCGATCACCAGTAGATCAAATACTTCCGGCTGCATGGGAATCGACTTTGTTGATAGGGCTGTTGTGATCCATATAGGCACAGCGCGCATCGCTCTGCTAAAGACCTCGTGCATGGAATCTCCACCATTTCTTCCGTAATACGATAGCACCTCTATGGCATCCTGTGCTTCAGCGTCGCCAGCCACACGGCAGAGCCACGATTCTTGTGCCACACCAAAAGAGACCTCCTCCAACTGGCTATTTATCCGGCTAATCTCTCCTTTTATCGCATCCGGGTTGTATGATTTGAACAGGTCTACTAATTCATCAGTCTGCCAATCCTTCGCATGTCCGTCAAGCAGCGGCTTCACTGTCTGACCGATCCGTATCTTATCAGGTCCATCAGGAACCGCTTCGAAAGCCTCTCCGAGGCGACCAATTGCCCAATCCAATTCTTCGTCACGTTGTTTTTCCATACCGGGCACAATCTTTTCGATATGTAATTTCCACTTTTTATCCCACTCTTCACAGGCTTTCAGGTGTCTCCAGAATTCATCGTCATCATCGGGAAGTGTGCTACAGTCCACCCGGTGGGGCGGAATTGGCGCAGGTTTCGCATCCCACCAGTCGGTGATACGGGAAAGTTCCAAAGGGATTTCTGCAGCAGCAACAGTATATGCCCGAAACTCCTGCTCGGCATCTCGTGCTTCGCGCCACGCTTCCGGTAGTGTGGCGATCAACTCACCATATAGCGATGTTCTGGCAGATACGACGTTATCTTGCGTGGGGTCGGCGCCAAGCAGAGATACCGATTTGGAGAACTCGTGCCCGGGACCACTGATCCACGCTTCTTTAATTGGCACTCCGGAAGCTGCTGACTGAAACTCCATCGCCAGTTCTTGAAGACGCTCCCGGGTCTCTTCTGCAACAGCCTTCTTATTCCACGCATCAGCGGCATCATCAGCAACATTAGCCCATTCTTCGGTAGTTTCTGCCAACTTGAGCCAGGCGGATGAATTGATGCCATCAGGAATGTCATCGATGTGCAATCCAGTAGCCCTTTCCCGCAAAGCTTCGAGGTAGCCATCAATCTCTTGTCGCAGTGTTTTCTGTTCGTCCCACTGAATTCGGATCGCAACCCATTTTTTGGTCAGTTCGACGATTCCACCCAGTGTTTCACGGGATGTTTCGTTTATCTTGCCAATCTCACGCCAGACTGAAAGTGGGTACGCCGGTCGAATCCGGAATTCGATGGACTGGAGTTTACGAGCCAGTTTCCTACGCTGTGACCATGGATACCAATCGAATTTTCCTTCAGGGAGTGAATATAGGGTGGCATACACAGCCACCCATTCAGAAAGAATATCAGAATCGACATGAATGTCCTCAGGAATGTTAGCGTCCCGTATGGCATGATATTGTTCGTCAAACCGCTTTTTTAGGTCTTCGATCTCACCAACTTTGTGAGATAGCTCGTCACATACATCTCTAATGTCTTCAGCAAGTTGCTGCCCGCTCTGACTCCAATTATACGCATCCACAGTACCTTTCCAGTCTCCAAACACCTCCTGCCAGTCGATTGGTGCAAGCCGCTGTTCTATGGGCTGTGACAAGAAGAGCCTGTAGCTTTCCAACCACGATTCAATGAGTTCGGGTCCCGGACCTGATACGAGCCAATTCCAGTTAGTAACAGTGTTTGGATCGAGACCGGCTTGCTGAATTACACGGTTTCTTAAGTTTGCAGAAGTGTCTGCACGATTCAGGAGGTTTGACCTATCCTGCGAATCCTGCTCAATTCTTTTGCGGCATTCCTTGATTTGCCCAAGCCAATCTCGCAGAGGTCCGGAAATCGTGGTTGTGAATTCATACGGGTCAATATCATAACCAAGATCTTTAACCTCCCGGACATGTAACTCATGAGCATCCGATAGTTTGCGGACTTCTGCCTGGTATTGATCATAAGCATTTAAGGCGGAACGGAGCGCTTCGTTCACCCGTTGCGGAATTTTGCTTTCGAGAAAATCTTGACGAGATTCCCCTTTCGCTGAAAGTTCTTCGTATTTTTCAGCGGTTGTGCCGTGCGCATCCTTACATTTCGACTTTGCGCCGACCATAGCGTTCAGGATTCTGCGAAGCGCCTCATTGATGTTATTCTCTTTGTTGGATCCCGCGCGTACCGCAATCGGAAAGTCGCGTTCAAAGTGTTCGAAGCGTTCACGCACCACATCAACTGCTTTATTGTTGTTGCTTGCAAAAAGAACGCTTGTTCCTTCTGCCCATGCGTTCAACAGGAGGGAGATTACCACCTGGCTCTTACCGCACCCCGGCGGACCGCTAATTACAGTCACGGGCTTTGAACTCAGGGCATCAGCCACCGCGTCATGCTGCTTACTATTCAATGGGATAATTGGGAGTATATCAATCTTTTCAACTACGTCCTCGGCAGGAATATCTTCTAACAGTCTTAGACCACCGACTCTATCAGGATTGCTTTTCAACTGTTTCGTAAGTTCGTTATAGTCACGCATGAGCTGCTGCGTGTAAGGCGAATTTGTGGTTGGAGAGTTGAAGAGAACCCATTGGGAATGTGGGGGCGATTTAAACATGTTTAGCTCGTGACCGAGTTCGGGAATGATTCTTCCCAGTTCTTCAATCAAACATTCGGTCAGATCCTTGTCCTCTACTTCGCTTTTCAAACGCGCCATCTCAAGGATATCCGGTAAAAGCTCATCCAGGGGTTGTTCTAACCGGATTTCCTTTTGTTCCATGAACTCCTGGACTGGGGGTGATGAGTACCAATAACCTTCTTCCGGAACGATCCGAAATCCATTTTCCGGATCTATTTCGACGCGAACCTCGCGGCAAATTACGGGTTGTTGACATGACGCCCGCTTCCCCTCGCCCATACGCCGTTGCGTGGACCAGCAAGGAACTCCAATATACAACACGTCACAACCCCCACTACGTATTAACCGCGCTAACGACTGACTCACGACGGATTCTTGTGGGATTGACCATGGTCCGGAGAATGAATTGGGATGGAAGTCCTTC
>JAYEFS010000116.1:0-4328 GCA_034658695.1 Methanobacteriota archaeon
TCGCGGATAGTAGCGAGGACACGAGATTCATAAAGATTATGTGAAATCCGATCCATGATGCTGCTGCTTACTTTGTTGTCGAAGAACTTAATAGAAGAGGGACAAAACTTTTGTGGATTCACTTAGTTGCGGGGTTCGATGACTTTGGGAGACTATCATGCATAGGTGAGGCTCGAGGATTGCGCCTCCCAGCTCTCTTACGCGTTCGGTCGCGTCAGACGTGAAGGGGTATGCAGCAAGGTGGGAATCGGACACTATCTGTTGCATATTCGAGCGCAACTATCTGTATATCCACCCAAAAGCTCTGCTCCGGCACGAAGCATTCGTGAACAGACTGGCGCAATGTGTTTACATTTCATGTCCTGCCCCCTCCTACTTTCTCGTAGAAATCTGTGTAATATTATGGTTCGCTAAACACGTACGTATTCGGTAACGATAACAGGTTGTGGTTCCGGAATCTCCTCGATTATCTTCGTTTCCACGCTGGACGGGGCACCAAGCTCAGTTCCGCAGTCGGGACATCGATCTTTCGTGACCCCCACATGCTTATCAGGCTTTGCGGGAGGTCTTGTTACACCCTCAGGTCCTTTCTTCTGCCCCGGCTTCTTCCCACCGCTTTCGTTCTGATTTTTTTGCGGTTGCCGTTACGCTTCAGGCTTGGTGGTGTATGAGCGTTCTCATACATAGTCAGTTGGCAACGAGTTCCCTTATGCGTCCTTTGAGCAACTCGTTCTCACGCTTAAGTTGCCTGATGATCTCGTCTGTATCCATCGTCCTCTTGAGGGGGGAATGCTGTTATAATATAGAAGTTTTGTGGTCGAAAATGTGTTTTAGATTGATCCGGAAGAAATGTGGGGTGGAGCGGTGGTTGTGATGAGGGGAGCTAAACACATACCCCAAAAGAAGCAAAACGAAAAAGCGTCTGGAATCAGGCTATCCAATCCTGACGCTGCTTATTATAATTTCAGAAACTGGCTGCATCCCCGATAGATGTGTCTTGGCGATTTACTCTTGAACATGTCGATAGCAGCGAACACTCGACACCCGCTACGTCCTTCCTGTAATTGGCTATCAGTCGATGTGATTGCTGTTGTACTACCCATGCAAAACAGCGGAGAGCCTCATCCGACTCAAATTACCGCAAGCAGGATATGCACAGGAACAACTGAATATTGTTCATCAAGTTTAACCGATGATTTTGATGCGAGGATACCTTCCTTAAAATGGCGGAGTGATTCGAAATCGTCCTTTGTTATCCTTTTCTGGTATTTAACTTCGACTGCGAATGGTTCGCGTTCCGTCATCAGGACGATATCAGTCTCCTTCCTGTTTTTCCAGTAGAATGCTACATCATTCAATCTCGCATACGGGATTCTCTTTTGAGCAAACCGCGCAAAATGCACGACTGCAACGGATTCTATGAGCGCGGGGGTTATCTCCGCATCTTTGAAGTATAACATTCTGTTAAACATATGAAATATGAACGGATCGAAAAAATATATTTTTTTATTCTTATTATAATTCGGAGCTTTTTTACTCAGATCGATATAGTAGAGCACAAAGAATACAAACATATTCTCAAGGTCTTCCGTGTATGAACTGACCGTCTTGTGGCTTTTTATCTCTGCATCCTTCGCAAACGAATCCCAGCTTACAGCGGTTCCCTGTTTCAGTATGGCGGTTCGCAGCATCTGTTTTAGTATCTTCTCCTGCTTGCCCCATTTCGTGATATCTCCCACGACCCATCTCGTGTACAGTTCATAGATATAGTCAGGTATCGCGTTTTTTTCATAAAACTCGTTTATTGCGAGAGGGAATCCGCCGGCGGTCAGGTACTGGTTGAAGAGTATCTTCAGTTCCCGGTCATGCGGTATGGCTGAATTCACTGCTCCAGTGATGTCCTTAATCGATAACGACGCTGCATGTTTTATCGATGCGAATATATCTGGCTGCACAAGGGATACGAATTCGCTGAATGTGAGTGGTAGCAGCAGATAATCCGTCCCATATCTGCCTGTTCTTCCGGGCAGCCGTTCAAATCCGTACTTTATATCCAGTGTGTGCGAACCTGTGAGGATGAGGCATACATCATCAAGTTCGCCTGAATCCACAAGCAGTTTTATCGCCCTCTGCCAGTCTCTAATTCCCGAAATCTCGTCCAGAAATATATATTTATGCCGTATGTTGTTGGAATCGGCAAACTCCATATAGGATCGTACAAGTTCCAGGAGTTCGATATGATCGATTATCACATCGCAGGTGGCATAGAAGACAGATTTTCCGTCGGCGCCTTCTTCGATTACGGATTTTACGATGAGTTTTACCAGTGTGGTCTTCCCGATCTGGCGGGGACCTCGTATTGTAAAGATATTCCCCGGATCAAGTCGCATCTCGTCCGGTATTTGGGACCGCCAGCGATATTTCTTATCAAGATAACTGCGTATATGTCGGTCATCGTTGATGTGCGTCGTTCCCTTCCACCATACATTCTGGACGGCATAATCTGTTATGTCCATCAACTGGTATTGTGGTTCTTGAATGCTTATAAATGCACTGGTATTGCGATACCAGAGTTATGCTGTTCCTAGACATCGTCCACCACGATAAAGCACATCCCTGACGCGGAATCGATTGCAGTCAGGGGTTCTTTCCAGAAGCGCCCGCAGGTGAATTATGAGTGTGTCGTCGGATTTGGGGTGCAATTCGCAGATACCCCTACCTGCGCCGGTCGGTCGAATAATATCGTTCTCGTATGCCGTAGTGTTTGTTCTGCCAGCGGAAGATCATAAGGACGCTGCGTAATGGAAAAGGGACGTCAATTCATGGCGGATCATGACAGTGCTGGCGACATTGGCGCAGCAGGGTCTCGGGTAGTCTCCGGATGATGAGAGAGTTTGTGGAAGCGCCGCCGCTCCCTGCAGGCTACACACACTACTCCGAAGCTCTGGCTCATGTGATGGCGCACGACCCGAGCTGTGAAGAGGCAGTCCTCATGCCACTCGATGTCGATGTCGATTCTGACAGCGGGCTTGTCTGCATCTTATACCACGGTGGACATGGGGCAAATGTGTACACCATGGCAGGCGACTTTGCCGGGCATGTTGGTGTGGCTGACATCGATTCCGGCAGCATCATCGCGGGTCTCAATCTCGATATCGTGCCAACCGTTGAGAACGACAGAAAGCACGTAATCATCGGAGACGCTCACGGCTGGTCGGTTGCGGTGTATGGGGCACCATCGATCTGAAAAGCCATTTACATCGTTAATCTGCGTAATCTGCGTTGATCAGTGGCAAATAAAACTTTCAGCCACAGATTAACACCGATTTCACAGATTTCACCAATCCAATCGCACCAGTGTTTTGCAGGATCGCTATCCTGTTTTTCAACCGACCAGACGAAATTAAAAGTCTCTTACACAGTAGCAGACGAAATGCCTGCTATAAAACAGCCGGTCGGAATTCCGGTTCCCTGACCCGCAATAACACTTACCAACATATATTTCGTAACCCTTATAAGTGAATAAACAAATAGCGGAGTGCGCATGATGCTCCAGCAACGGTCGGGAATGGTATGGTATCGAGCTCCCCGCATATCTATTCATACTCTGGTGGATCGTACATGGGTGGTCGCGGAGGTGAACATCCTGACGTAGAGTCATGCGCGCACGTAGCAAACTGTCATTGTGCATGCGCACTGCTCACAAGTCTGTCTGCGAGAAGACCGGATAACGTTTTGGACAGGCGCATGAACGCGGAGTTCAATGGCAGAAAGGATATAACAACTAAATGAATACAAAAACAGGAACTGTGCTTAGTATATTGATCGTAATAACGTCTGTTACGGGATTGTCTGTAGCAGAAGTAGCAGGATCCACAGAAACCGGATTTTGCGGACCGCATACAATGATGTCGCTTCTGGACTTTACGGAAGGTGGGCATCTGGAGACTGACTTCGGCGCCAACATGATTGCAGAATGGTGGTACCTAAACGGAAAGTTGAGTCTGGTCGCTGACGATGGCGACGAAGTGAATGACCTGGGGTTCTTTGCCGTTCTGGCGCATGAGGAATCGCCCCTATTTGCCGACCCGAATGGAAAACAGCTCTCCCATCTACTCACGTTTTCCGGGCTTTTCCCGGACCGTGAGACGCCGACATTCTATTACACCGAGACCTACGTTCCACAGGTCACGGTCAGCCATTTCGTATCATTGCATACGCCGTATGTGTACTTTGGGTACCCTGGTGGCTTGCAGAGGTTCTGTGGCGCAGCACTCACCGGATATCGGTTGAATTATAAATCCGACGTAATGGATGCCGATCTGGTC
>JAYEFS010000117.1:0-4313 GCA_034658695.1 Methanobacteriota archaeon
ATAGGAGAATCAGCGCGTCTAAAGCAGGCTGTATCACTTATGACGGGATACCGGATTTTGTCATCTGCACCCAGATCTACGATGTGGATGCCAACACGTACATTGCCAGTGTTTCTGTGATAGATGGATCTAATGGCGTTGAGCTATGGTCCGAATCCAGAAGCGGCACCGGCAATTGCCGGATCGACGCAGATCCTGTAGAAGACCTCAATTGTGATCGCACAACAGACATTCTGGTCAATATCAAAAGCTATGATGAGGACGCAAACACCCATGACTGTAGTGTTGCCGCAATAAGCGGGTTAGACGGCGTGTATCTCTGGGAAGAATCCATAAGCGGCACCGGCGATGGCTGGCTCTATGCGGATTCAGTAGAAGACATTGATAGCGATGGCATAGCGGATTTCCTGATCGAAATCAACATCTGGGATATCGATTGGGATGCCGGCGAGATGCTTTCATGCGATTGCAGTGTTACCGCAATAAGCGGATCAGATGGTACGCATCTCTGGGAGGAATCCATGAGCGGAACTGGTTATGGCTGGATGGGGGTTGATTTCCGAGACCTGGATGGCGACGACATGCCGGATTTCCTGATCAACTTCGAAAGCGGTGATTGGAGTGCGAACACCTTCAACAGCAGTCTGGTTGCGTTAAAAGGATCCGATGGCACGCATTTCTGGGATGAATCCATAAGTGGCGCCGGCATTGGTATGCTCGACGCAGATTCAGTAGAAGACCTTGATGGTGATGGTATAACGGATTTCCTGATCGAAATCGACATCTGTGATATAGATTGGGATACCGGTGAGATACTTTCATGCGATTGCAGTGTTACCGCAATAAGCGGGATAAATGGCACGCATCTATGGGAGGAATCCGTGAGCGGAACCGGCATTGTCTGGCTCTATTCCAGTTCAGTAGAAGACCTCAATTGTGATGGCATAACGGATTTCCTGATCAGCACCACCACCTATGATGTGGACTGGGATGCTCAGGAAATGCTTTCATACGATTGCAGTGTTACCGCAATAAGCGGGTCAGATGGCACACATCTCTGGGAGGAATCTGCGAGTGGCACCGGTGCTGGCGATATAGGGGTTGATTTCTGCGATCTTGATTATGACAATGTGCCTGAGTTTTTGATCTGTATCGAAAGCTATGATTGGGATACCAACGCATACGATTGCAGAATAATCGCTGTGAATGGTTCTGACGGGACTCATATCTGGGATACGTCCATGACTGGTTCTGGTTACGGATGGGTCTATGCATACCCATTGGACGACCTCAATTGTGATGGTACAGTGGACATTCTGGTCGATTTCAGGAGCTATGATATCGATTGGGATGCCGGCGAGATGCTTTCATACGATTGCAGTGTTACCGCGATAAGCGGGTCTGATGGCACGCATCTCTGGGAGGAATCCGTGAGTGGCACTGGTTTTGGCTGGATGCGGGTCGATTTCTGCGATCTCGATTACGATGGTGTGCTGGAGTTTTTGATCAGTACCGAAAGCTGTGATCTGGACGCAAACACATACGATTTCAGTCTGCTTGTGTTGAACGGGTCTGATGGCACGCATCTCTGGTCCGACTCAAAGAGTGGTAGTGGTTACGGGTCTTTCGGGGTAGATCTGGTGGAAGATCTCGATTGCGATTTCTGGTCCGATATCATCGTCAGTACCAGCGTCTATGATGAGATCGCCGATACATACACTTGCAGTGTGTCTGCGAAACGAGGATGTGACGGCAGCGATATATGGGTGGAATCGATGAGTGGCACAGGTGACACGAAGATGGGGATCTACGAGATCGTAGATCTTGATCGTGACGGCGTGAGCGATGTCGTGGTTGTGAGTGGCGAATTCGTATACGAGACCATCCGGAGCTATGGCATGATGGCGATCAGTGGGTGCGACGGGCACGAGATCTGGACTGTTGACTCAAACGACTACGTCGACTGGTCGTACCGGTCAGGTGACTTCAACGGCGACGGTTCAAACGAGATGGTGTTGACCACATCGGATAGTGTCTGTGTCGCATCAGGGGCGGTGCCGTTTCCGGTCATACCAACGATCGGTGACCTCAACCACGACGGTGACATCACAACTGTTGATGCGAGAATAGCGCTTGAAATCGCAGCTGGCAGCCGCCCGTACGATCCCGCCGCTGACATCGACAGGAACAGAGTAGTCAACTCACTCGACGCTCGCATGATACTGACGATGGCGCAGAAGATACAGGTCTCTGTCAATGCGCCTGAAGAGGTGTTTGACACGTTCAATGCCACAATAGACATCGAGGATGTCTTTGATATGAACTGCGGACAGTTCGATCTCTCGTTTGATCCGGATGTTCTGAACGTGACCGGTGTACATGATGGGTGTATAGGTAATATATCGGTGCCGGTAGATGCCTGGCGTTTAATGGATGCCGGCACGATTCGCGTGCTCTTCAATCTTCCAGGTCTTACCGGGGTTACTGGTTCAGGGCAGGTCACAACGATCAGTTTCGAGGTAACAGGATCGCCGGGTGACACAAGTGTTCTGAACGTATCTGACGGGCTGCTTGTTGATGTCCATGGGGGTGTGATACCGGCGGACTGGACTGATGATGTTGTATCAGTTGGAGGTGCGGTTATACTCACCTGATACGACATGAGTTTGTAAACGCGAGGTTGCGGTCAGCGGATCCTCGACGATTCGGTCTGAGAACCCCTGTCGGGTATGGGGGTTCTCAGCGAAATCGGGAGTCTTTTTAATTTTTTCTGATCGGTTGAAAAAACTGATGTCAATCCTGCAAACACTGGTACGATTGGACTGGCGAAATCGATGAAATCAGTGTTAATCTGTGGCTAAAAGTTTTATTTGTCACTGATTAATACAGATTGCGCGGATTGATGAGGTTAACGGCGTTGTAGCTCAATAGCGCTCCATTCTGGCAGTTGTGCTTACATAAGACAATCCGGTCTTTCCAGAAAATAATGAAAAGTCTCTCATTTGAGGCAGATCGCAGCTCCGCAAACCTCGTAATAGACTGCAACCAGTGCAATTAAAATTAACAGATTCTAACCAGCATTAGATTCGAACATCACAATTTCTCTGTGCTGATCGAATGTGATCACAAATCGTAACTACTCACCCCCACTAATCGGGGATACCGATAGCGAAAAGTTGTTTGCCTGCTTTTTGAGAAGCATTGACCGCCGCAGTCTTCCGCAGTCGATTTCACCAAATCACAAGACCGAACAGCAGCAAATTTTAGATTACAAGCAAAGCCTCTTGATAGTGTTTCAATGGGGGTGAGTAGTTACCACAAATCTATCAAAAATATCGGTTCTTCCCAGTAGTGGCGGCAGGTCCTCTTCTAGTGCCCATGCGACCCTGACCGGAAACTCGGCATTATTGATCCTCGTGTCCACTTCCGTGATAACGACGGGCACACCGGCACCCCCGACGCCGCGAAGATGTTTGATTTCTTCTTTTCTGAGTTCCAAACCAAGTAACCTTCCAAATGTAAGTGGAATCAGAGTTATATCCGCTCCAGAATCGATATACGGGCGTAATTCTATCCACACACCATCTTTGCTTTTGAACTCGATCGACGCAACCGGTCTGAGAATATCGCCGGTGATCTCTGACTTCTCCCTACGATAGTTGAACGTAATCATCACATCGCCAAAATTAAGGTATCTCCGGTAGGTATCTTAGCCAATGATGGATTTCTCGATGGATATTTTGCTTTAGCTTCTTTGTAAACGATTTCAGCATCATTCCCATGCGCTACAACCTTCTGGTCCAGGGTTGCAACCCACTCTCCTGCATAGTCACTCAAATCTGTCTTTACAAACCATTCATAGTCTCTGGTTCCCATAGCAATCACCTGCATATCCCGTATTCTGATACATGCGAGCCCTTCGGTTTTAAAAGTTGTGCCGGATCAACACCAGTAATCCCCTCACAAAACCGCCAACCCGACCGCAACCACTGCAATCACCGCAACCAGAAGAAACGTCGCCCACACAATGATCCGATTCACCTGATGGATCTGCTCGCCTGACGGATCCGGATACTCCCCCCCAAGAACATAACTCCCTGGTTTCTCAAGCCTGCAACAAAGAGCGCCCGCAACAATCGCCATCGGATAGCCCGAGTTCGGGGATGCAGGAAGCGCGTGGTCACGTAGACAGACCCGCAAGGCAGATTGTGGACTGAACCGGAAGGACGGCAGAAGCAGGAATATCACGGACAATCTCGCAGGAATCCAGTTCGCAACATCATCCAGCTTCGCAGATACAAAACCGATCTCTC